>JBKJPJ010000099.1:0-13964 GCA_046595225.1 Saccharimonadales bacterium (SeqCode) | reverse complement strand
GCAGCCAAAAAGTGGGGTGCATGTGGCAACCACACCATTGGTTTTAAGTGGCACATGTCAGGCTGGTTTACTGGTTCGGGTATATAACAATACCGTTTTAGCTGGTTCTATAACCTGTTCCCCGGATAGTACTTTTACCATGAATGTTATATTGGTAATTGGAAAGAATAGCCTGCGGGCCAACAATTATGATGCCTATGACCAACCAGGCCCAGAATCTCCTGAAATTACTATTTATGTAAATGACCAGCCAGACATTCTACTGAGTAATATAAGACCTGATGCTGGTCGTACCAATGCTGGTCATTCACCCACTACTTCTGTAGATGACCCTGAGACCTTATTCGACAATACTATCCTAAGCCCTTTAGCTAGAGTTTTAGGGATCGGAACTACGGTGTCGCCGGGAACCAATCGAACTATTAATATTGTGGTTCAAATCGCTTTGGTTATAGCGACGCTCATTATCCTGTTTATTCTTTTCTAGCTATTGTGTAAGTATTTTTTAGGCATATGTACGAAAGAGTAGAATAAAATTGAAAGTATACAGATGAGTAAAAAACCGGTACCTAAAATGAGGTTTGGCACTAACGAATGAGTAATATTCTGTGAGTAATCTTGCGGGCCAGCGTAATCTATCCGCCATTGACGCCCGCCTAAACTAATAGTGTCGCTTTGGGTAATTTGCTTGCCAGTTTTGTGGATAGTTCCAATAGTAAATACAGATTTAGAATTTTGAGAGTCGGTAATGTCGGTGGCGGTAACGGCAATTTTCGGATTCGTTTGCGATTTAAAAACAGCCGCTAAGAAGTCTTTAGTACGTATGGAAACATTTACAAAACCCTGCAAATGGTTATCTTTGAATACGGGCAAAACTATGAACATGCCGTTGTAACCAGTTCTTAGTTTTAGTTGTGGTGATGATGTTGGTTCGCCTGATTGTTCGGCCGCCGCATATACAGCCCGTCGATCCGGCGTAGAGTAAACATCAAAACCAGAAGTTTTAATAGGATTATTACTTATCAATAATGATCCTAAAGCATACTCTGGCCGGTCACCCGCCGGTTCAATAGTATAACTAGGGCCAAATTCTGGCTGGGAACGTTTTTTAGCAACAAAAGCTTGCTTGTTGGCTTTGCTCACTACTTCGACGTACGATATGGTACTCATACCGGGGAAGCGAGTGAAAATGTCCTGACTACGATAAAAGCTTACCCATTCGGGCACAGTCACTTCCTGGCTCCCTAAAATAAAGGCCCGTCCGCTATACAGCGTGTTCATATAACCTTGGATGGCGTTGCTCACAGAGTTGGTAATGACCGTAGTATCTTCGGTAAAAGTAGTAGCTTCATCCAATTGGTAATATTGACTTGCTGTATTGGAGAGGGCAATGGTGAGCAACAATAAACAAATAATTACAAAAGAGAAACCTACAAATAATTTGTGCAATTTTAACTGTGAGATTCGTGTTTTTAGTGCCATGTTTATTTTTGCTGTCTCTGTATCATATCTAGAGGACGTACCTCTTAAATTATAGCATAACAGGCTTAAAATAATTCATAGAATCCCTTATTCCTTGATGAATAATTGACATCATTGAAATAAGCATTATAATTTTCAGAATAAGTTTCGTAAAACAAAGAAATTACAAATATAATTAAAAAAACCAAATTTAATACAAAGGAACACTATGGCTCAAGCAAAAATATCTCAAAAGCAGCTCCCCAAACCTAATAAACTTATTCTAGGGCTATTAGTCGCCCTGGCTTTTTCATTAGTCGGCGCCTACCTTTTAAGGGGAAGTGACGCTGCTACTCCAACCTACCACCAGTTACTGAATTATTCAGCCCGTTCACAAACTGCGGGTGTAACCGATATACAAGCCCAAGTAAATTCCTTAGGCGCCCAGACGGTTAGTACAGTCGAACCTGGCGCACAACTTGATTACCAGGTGGGTGGTAAAACCCTCATTAAGAATCAATGTTACTACTACTCGATAACGCCCAATAAAGGCGGCGGCGAGACAGCTAAGATCCAATTTGTTGGCCAAGGCAGTGCTGTAACCATTAATGTGACCTATTCTCCCGAAAATGCTGGTTTTTGGCGCAAAACCTGTGTAGGTAAAGGAACCCAAACCCAAAAAGCATATAACGTTGCAAACTTGTCTGCCCCCGGCGGACCAAATGTTTTAGTCTACCAGGACGATCTTAGCTTCTAAATGTTACGAGATACTACAAACTGATGCTTGAATAAGGTAGCCATAAGCAAGTACACTAGCTGTAATGGTAGGCACCACAAATAAGGCACCCAATGTGCCCTTGAGTAAATTCAAGCGGACTAAAATAATTGTAACAATTGGTCCGGCTACGAATAGTTACAATGCTATCCTGGCTTTACTTCAGACTGGAGCGAATGGTTTACGGCTCAACTTTAGTCATGGTGATTACGATGAGCGCACCCAACAGATTCAGTGGATTCGCAAAGCCAGTGCTGATTACGGAAAGCCGGTATCTATTATTCAAGATCTGCAAGGTCCAAAGCTGCGGCTGGGAGATTTTGAAGGTTTTATTACCATTCAAAAAGGGCAAATGCTTAGTTTTGCCTACAAAGCAGATTATGGAAAAACTAAACATATTCCCACACAGTACGACCTTGCCAAAAAAGTTAAACGTGGCGAGCGGTTGTATTTATTTGATGGTAAAGTTCGGACCACTATTATAAGTGTTCGTGATGGTGTGGTGCATGCTCAAGCCGAAAATGATGGAGTTATTACCAAGCGTAAAGGTATGAATTTACCCGATACCGACCTCGCGGGAGACATTTTAACAACCAAAGATCGTAAAGATTTGGCTTACGGCACAACTCACGATATAGATTACGTGGCTATTAGTTTTGTGCAGACGGCGGCTGATGTTCATAAGGCCCAAACGCTTTTGCGATCTCTGGGCAGCAAAGCAAAAGTTATAGCCAAAATTGAAACCAAAGTTGCGCTTGACCACCTAGACGCTATTGTTGAAGCGGCCGATGCCGTAATGGTGGCCCGTGGTGATTTAGCCATTGAGGCTCAGCCAGAAGTTGTCCCCGTTGCCCAACGCCAAATTATTGCCCTCGGCGAAAAATATGCCACTCCCACAATAGTGGCGACTCAAATGTTGGCAAGTATGACTGATGCACCAGAACCGACACGCGCTGAAGTTTCCGACGTAGCCACGGCTGTTCTGCTGGGGGCAGACAGTGTCATGCTGAGTGATGAAACAGCTAACGGACACTACCCGATAGAATCTGTCCAAGTAATGAAGCAGGTAATTACCTATACCCAAAACACTATGCCCCCCGAGCCACATTACAAAAGCGACAACACTCATTATCAAAACTCAGTCTGTAATGCAATTATACGGTTAGCCCAAGATATTGCCGCCAAAGCCATTGTGGCCGAAACTGCATCGGGGGCAACTGCTTTACAAATTGCTGCCCGCCGGCCCAAGATGCCTATTATTGCCGTAACCTCAGATGTCCGCGTGGCGCAGCAACTGGCAATTGTCTATGGTACTAAGAGCTATGTTCGGCCGGTCCACCAATTTGCCGCCACCAAACTGACTAATTGGCTGCGGGAGCATAAGATTTTGAAAAAGGGCGACATGATCGTTACCGCTTCTGGCCAGCACCCGGGGGTGGTCGGTACGACTGATACAATTAAAGTGCGCGTGTTGGAATAACAAGGGAGTGGTGGGATGAGCTTCGCTAAACAAACAGTTACAGACATTGACTTGTCAGGTAAGCGAGTTTTGTTACGGGTAGATTACAACGTGCCGCTTAAAAACGGTAAAATCACCGATGATTATCGTATAAAAAAATCACTACCGACCATTGAATATTTATTAGATCAAGATTGCGCCATTGTAATCTGTTCGCACTTGGGCCGGCCAGATGGCAAACCCAACGCCGAATTATCTTTGAAGCCAGTAGTTGCTCATTTAGAACACCTGCTCAAACGGACGGTGCACTTCAGCCATGAAGTAGTCGGATCTGAGGCTTTTGCAGCTGCTTCTAAACTCCATAAAGGCGAATTACTGGTACTCGAAAACCTCAGATTTGACCCCGGGGAAGAAGCTAACGACAAAACATTCGCAGAGCAATTAGCTGCTCTTGGTGAAGTTTTTGTGCAGGATGCTTTTGGTGTTGTGCACCGGGCTCATGCTTCTACGGAGGCCATCACACATTTTCTACCCAGTGTGGCCGGGCTGCTGTTGAAAAAAGAAGTTGATGTTATCACCGAAACTATGGAAAATCCCAAGCGGCCATTGATGGCAATTATTGGGGGCGCAAAAATATCGGATAAAATTGATGTTATTAACCGATTCATCGACATTGCCGATGTGGTGGCAGTCGGTGGTGCCATGGCCAATACCTTTTTATTAGCCGAAGGTATAGAGGTAGGTAAGAGCTTAGATGAACCAAGTGAAAAACACTTAGCAGCAGAGATTATTGCCAAAGCCCGGGCCAAATCAAAAGCTCAGCACTTTATCTTCTATATTCCCCAAGATGGGGTAGTGGCTACCAGTATGGATAAAACTGCCCAGACCCGGATTGTAGACTGGGATGTACACGCCATTGCTAGTATCCAATATTATCCTAAACGTCCGCCCAAAAACACCATGCATGTTCTACGTAACGAAGCTATTTTAGACATTGGGCCATTTTCTGGCGCCTTTATAGCGGGGAATATGCAACAAATGAATACCGTCATTTGGAATGGGGCCATGGGAGTGACCGAAACGCCCAGCCTGCAGGGGCCTATTGGTCCTTTTGCCCATGGCTCAGAACTGATTGTAGAATCGATGCTAGGTCAGTTTGGACATAAACCATTTACGGTGCTCGGTGGTGGCGATACGGTTGGCTACATCGAAGACCGCAACATGACTGGCTTTTTTGACCATGTTTCTACCGGCGGCGGTGCCAGCATGGATTTGATGAGCGGCAAAAAGCTACCCGGTGTCGAAGCATTACGGGGTAAAGCAAAATGAGTGATACAATACCAATAACCTAACCATAAGAAGTATGCGTAAATTATTAATCGTCGGAAACTGGAAAATGCACCTCAACACTCGTGAAGCAAGTGTCTTAGTACACCGCTTAAGCGAACGCATTAAAATTCACCGGGATATCGAGGTAGTTTTAGCTCCCAGCATGCTGACCTTGCAACCCCTCAGTTTACAGGTTGACCGTCGTAAGTTCCGTTTGGCGGCCCAGAATGCCTATCATAAAGATTCCGGTGCTTATACGGGTGAAGTAAGCTTTACTATGCTACAAGACCTCGTTCATTACGTGATTGTCGGCCATTCTGAGCGGCGGATGTACTTTGGCGAAACGCTTGATGTAGTTCGCGACAAGGTAGCAGCCGCGGTGCGTAATGAAATTAGTCCGATATTGTGTATTGGTGAGACCAATCAAGAACGCCGAAACGGCGAAACGCGTCAAGTGTTGCACGATCAACTGGTGAGTGCCTTAAGTAATCTGATAGCCGATGATATCCCCTATATTGTAATTGCCTACGAACCGGTCTGGGCGATAAGTACTTTCGGCGGAAAATTAGCAAAACCCCACGAGATTGAAAGAGAGCTTGTATTCATTCGTAATCAAGTTAAAGAACTTTACGGAGACAAAGTAGCCCAACAGTTCCGCTTATTATATGGAGGAAGTGTTGATGACCAGATTGCTCGTGGCTACCTAGAAATTAAAGAATGTGATGGCGCTCTGGTGGGGGCCGCAAGCATAAATTATCATAAGTTTTCTGGCATAATTTCGGCAGCAGATAGATTACTGAACGAATCTAAGGGATCCTAGGGTAAACCACCATGCCGGCTCCAAACAAACAATTACTTAACGATGTTATGAAGCCTAATCGAGCTGGCGCTTCACCGACTTCTCGTCCCATAATTATCAGACATGGTCCGATGATGGCGGACCCGACAATTACAAAGCCAGACCCAAACGATGCGCAGCAGAGTACCCACGAAAAGAATGTATCGAATACTCATCGCAAAAATAAGGTGATTGAAGCTCCCCAGGAGGAGGTATCACCAGTTCCGGAAGGCTCATCCAGATCAGATGCAGCAAGCATAGCCCCAAATAGAAAATCCGAGACTGTCGAATCAAATGAATCAGCGGCAGCATATGTAACCGAAGAACCCAGAGGCGATTCAGAAGAATCGAGAGATGCCCAAATCATTAATGAAGAAGAACCAAAATCCAGTCCTTCAGGACTGAGTAAAGAAGAACAGGCACGGCTGAACACGACTGCTCAATTAACCGAATCTAAAAAGTACTTTTTGCCAATACGCGAAGCCAAGCGCAAGCGGCGCGCTCGCATGACCCTGTTGTTGTTAGTTCTTTTTCTGGTAATAGGTATAGTCACGGCTGATCTTTTAATTGATGCTGGAATTATCCAAACCGACATTCCACCGCTGGCTAATTTAATAAAGAATTAAGTACCCCCGACCTAATAGTTGTTACAATAGATTGATGCCAAATTCGCTACTCGAGGGGTTAAACCAAGAACAGTCACGGGCCGTAGAAGCTACCGAAGGGCCATTATTAATTCTGGCCGGAGCAGGGTCGGGGAAAACTAAAACGCTCACTCATCGCATTGCCTACCTCATTAGTACTGGGAAGGCCACGCCGTTCAACATTCTAGCGGTAACGTTCACGAATAAAGCCGCCAAAGAAATGCGTTCACGAGTTGCCAAGCTAATGGGAGAAAACCCCGATAATCGCAGTTTTTTGCCGTACTGCGGTACCTTTCACGGAATTTGCGTGCGGTTACTCCGACAAGATGGTGAACATCTAGGTATCCCGAATAATTTTGTAATTTTTGATGAAAATGACCGCCAAAGTGCGGTGAAACAAGCAAGTAAGCAGTTGATGTTGGACGAAAAAAGTTTTACCGCTCGCAGCATTAGCGGACTCATTAGCAGTGCAAAAAATGAGCTGATGAGCCCAGAGCAATACGTCGGTA
Source organism: Saccharimonadales bacterium (SeqCode) (assembly GCA_046595225.1). Lineage (GTDB taxonomy): Bacteria > Patescibacteriota > Saccharimonadia > Saccharimonadales > OMJO01 > CAZBRC01. The sequence continues at coordinate 6,949 of JBKJPJ010000099.1, read as the reverse complement.
TGGGCAGCGGCCCGCTTCATGCCGCGGCGGCCAAAGTTTTCCCACTGTACCAAAAAATCCTTCATGACAACCGAGCCTTAGACTTTGATGATCTCATCGGTCGGACGGTGGCTTTATTGCAAAGCAATCCCCAGATACGTGAAAAATGGCGTACCCAGTTCCGTTACGTCATGATTGATGAATATCAAGACACCAATGCCGCCCAGTATAAGTTGATCCAACTATTGACTAACGATCAACATAATATAGCCGTGGTGGGCGACGACTGGCAATGTCTCCCAGCCGGAACAAATATTAATACTCCCGATGGCGCTATAGCTATTGAATCGATTAAAAAAGGGCAACTTGTCCAATCTGCCAGCGGAAATGGTTCTACCGGATACTTTACAGTCAAGGCCGTTAAGCAGTTTCAATATACCGAAGAATTAATCTACATAAAAACGGCCTCGGGACGCACCTTAACGAGTACGCCCAATCATGTTACCTTCTCTCATTGGCCTAATAGCGATAAATATGTGGTGTATCTGATGTATGTTGCCAGCAAAGGCTACCGCATAGGAATGGCCAAAGGTACACGATTTGATGGCAAAAAATACGATACCGGTTTGCGAGTGCGAGCTAATCAAGAACGTGCTGAAAAAATGTGGATTATATCTGTTTGCGATACTCGCTCGGAGGCCCAGTACAAGGAGGCTCTGTTGGCCTATCAATATGGTATTCCGATGATGGTTTTCCATGCCTACGCTAATCGGGCCATGCAGTTAAGCCAAAGCCAAATTGACGAGCTGTATAAACAAATTGATACTCCCCCTAGAGCTACTAAACTTGCTTTAGATCTAGGGCTTAATCTAGATTTTCCACACTTTGTGCCCCAGGCGATTGTTCGAAATGGTATCAAAAGAATTGTTTTAAACCTGGTAATGTTCGGCGGTAATAACCGGTTATCAGAAAGAAGCCAGTGGTCGGGCAGCCGGATATCTATTAACACAACTAATCCCAATGACCTGAAAATATTTACGGAACTTGGCTATAGTGTTCGTGAGGCAAAAGCTGGTACCTATCGTACGGAAATCCATGCCCTCGATTACGGACATTTAGAAGATATAATTCAAAATATTGAAGCCAAAAAGCTCAAAGATTTGTTGATAAATAAATATGCTTTCCTGACCAAAAACAAATTTATGTTCATGACAGCAGGGAATCTTTATCCGGGAATGATACTTGGCGTTGAGGAACACGGAGAAATTCTAGAGGATAAAATTGTCTCGGTGAATCGTCAGCAGTACAAGGGAACGGTATATGATCTGGATGTTGACCAAGTACATAACTATATCGCCGATGGTGTAGTTGTTCACAATTCGATTTATTCGTGGAGAGGTGCAGATTTCCGGAATATATTGAATTTCGAAAAAGATTACCCTAAAGCGACCATCATCAAGTTAGAACAGAATTACCGCAGCACGGAGGCTATTTTAAGCGCTGCCCACGATGTTATAACCAAAAATGAACAGCGTAGTGATAAAAAACTGTGGACCGATCTGGGTAGTGGCCTGCCGGTAGCTGTGTTGCAGGTGGCCAACGAGCGGGCAGAGGGAGAAGCAATCGTAAGGCGCATAAATAACGGTGTCGGAACGAACCGGACCTTTAGTGATTTCGCCGTTCTATACCGGACTAACGCCCAGAGCCGCCCCTTAGAAGAAGCGTTTATCCGCTATGGCATACCGTACCGAATTGTGGGTGGTCAGCGGTTTTATGACCGTAAAGAAATTAAAGATGTGATGGCCTATTTACGGCTCATCTATCAGCCATCGGACAACGTTAGTTTTAACCGTATCATCAATGTGCCCACCCGGGGCATTGGCGCCCGCTCCTTAGAGCAGTTCCAAACCTGGAGAGCCGCTAACGATCTTGATCTACCTTCCGCATTAGCAACTATTAACGATCATCCCAACCTAACTCCTAAGGCTAAACAAGGTTTAAACGAGCTCGGAGATATCTTGAGTAGTTTGCGTGAGATAATGGGTGACGCCAGCTTACCCGGGCTTCTGGATAGCTTACTGCGCCGCTTAGACTACATCGCTTCGCTTGATGATGGCACGCCGCAAGGGGACGCTCGACAAGAAAATGTCCGCGAATTAATCAGCGTGGCTCAGAGCTACCAAGATCTTGGCCTGGACGGCTTTTTGGAGGAGGTATCATTAATTAGCGATCTCGACAGCGTGCAATTTGATGGCCAAGCAGTAACACTTATGACCCTTCACGCCGCTAAAGGCTTGGAGTTCCCGGCAGTATTTATGACGGGTATGGAAGAAACAATGTTTCCACACTCCCGGGCCTTGTATGATCAAACAGAAATGGAAGAAGAACGTCGTTTGTGTTATGTAGGTATGACCCGGGCTAAGCAGGAGCTGTATCTAAGCTATGCCAGTAGCCGGTTGCTCTATGGTAGCGTACAACATAATCCACCATCACGTTTTTTGGCAGATATTGACGCCTCATTCCAATTAGAAAGCGTCAGTCTAGGCGGCGGATCCTGGCAGTCGGCATCGGCTGGTGATGGTAGCATGGCGCTGGGCACGGCGGGCGTAAACAGTGAGCCCCGCTATGTTCCGGAACTCAATGAGGGTGACGTAGTCGAACATGATATTTTTGGCCGGGGTACGGTCATGGAAGTTTCTGGTGACAACGTTGCAGTTTATTTCAAAGGGAAGGGCGCTAAAAAGTTAAATACTGCCTTTGCTCCGCTGAAAAAAATATGAACCAATTAGTGAGCGTGCTGGGCCGTATTATATACTGGATGGCTTGGCCCCTGTTGTGGGTATATGTATATAACACCCAACGGACCCGGTTACTCCTTATTTGCGAAGATGAAATATTAGTAGTCAAAGATTTATTGGGCAACGGGGAATGGACCTTGCCCGGTGGCGGAATACATAAGCATGAAGCTCTTGAAAGGGGACTTATCCGGGAAGTTCAAGAGGAAACAGGAATTATTCTTACATCTTCCCAAGTCGCTAAGCTGACAACCGGAAAGACTCGCCAACATGGCTTTCGGTTTAATTACACTACGTTTATATGTAATATAGCCTCTAAACCACCGGTAATTATACAAAGACGTGAAATTATAAACTACCGTTGGCTGCCGGTGGCGGATTACGCGAAGGTCAGGACAGATTTGATACTCAGGGAGTCAGTCAAACATTGGCAGGCTGAGCGGTAAGTCTGTTAAAATATAAGTTCGGCAACAAAGTAATTCCGTTGCCGACTACTTCTAATGAACCAACAACATTCCGCTACAGTACCCAATCAACAACGAGGCTTCTGGCATCTGAGGAATCATCCATATGCGGTGCCGGTAATTACCTTTTTGGTCCTATTTTTTATTTCCATAATTGCCTTTATTAACATCGGTGGAACAACTATTGGAGCAGCCGACTCTCATGTAGTCCACGTATACGTCGATGATGCACAGCAGATAGTGCCCACCCGGGCAGCAAATGTCGGTGATTTATTAAAAAAACTTTCAATAACTGTTGGGCCGGGAGACATTGTTGAACCACCGCCCGAAACACCAATTCAAACAGATAATTTCACGGTCAATATTTATCGGGCCCGGCCTGTAACCGTAGTTGATGGTACTCATAAAACCACGCTTATGACTGCTGCTCAGGCGCCGCGGGCTATAGCTAAGCAGGCCGGGCTTAGCTTACAGCCAGAAGATACGGTCAATACGGTAACTACTACTAGTGTTCTCAAAGACCCCGTCATTGCTCAGCAATTACAGGTTGATCGGGCCACTGCAATCTCATTAAATTTATATGGCCAAACAGTCAACCTTCGTACCCATGCTAAAACGGTCAAACAAATGTTAAGTGAGCGGTCCATCAAACCCGACAGTGTCAGCGTTTTCCCGAGTATTGATTCAGAATTACAAGCTGATGCGGTGGTGTATGTGACTGATCCTGGTAAAGACGTCCAGTTAGTTCAAGAAGACATTCCTTTTGGAACCGATTTTGTAGACGATTTCAATCTGTTATTCACCACTACCCAAGTAAAAAACGAAGGCAAAACCGGTAAACGAATTACCGTATACGAGAATCCAAAAGGCCATCCAGAAGACAAACATGTATTGCAGCAAGTACTTATAGCAGATCCTATTAACCGGGTAGTAGCACGCGGGCGTAAGGTAAATACTGCTGCTGTCAGCGGCGATAAAGTATCCTATATGGCGGCGGCCGGCATTAGTCCAAGCGACTATTCGGCAGCCGACTTTGTTATCGGTCATGAATCCGGCTGGAAGCCCGGCAGTGTCAGCAGTAATGGTTGTTACGGTCTGGGGCAAGCCTGTCCTGGGTCCAAACTTGTATCGGCCTGTCCAAACTGGGCTAATGATCCGGTCTGTCAGCTGCGCTTCTTTAGCGGTTATTCCAGTCGCTACGGAGGATGGCAAGGGGCCTATACTTTTTGGCAGAACGCGAGATGGTGGTAGACGCTATGGTAAACTTGCCCTATGAAAAAATTACCTTGTGAAAAACTTACCGCCAGCGCGTAAAGAGCTCGGCCAACATTGGTTGAGCAATCCGCAAAGCTTACAGTCTATTTGTGAGGCCGCAGAATTAATGCCGACCGATACCGTACTCGAGATCGGGCCTGGAACCGGCACGCTTACGACTTATTTAGTGAGGCAATCCAAGCATGTCGTGGCCGTTGAATTTGATCATACTTTGGCTCAACGGCTACCGCGCAATATTACGGCTCCCAATTTGGAGGTCGTCGAACAAGATATATTATCCTTTAACCTCAACTTATTACCGGCCGGTTATAAAGTTGTAGCAAATATACCCTATTATCTTACCAGCCACTTGATCCGGGTGCTTTCTGAATCTGCCAATCCCCCACAAACTGCAGTTCTTTTAGTCCAGAAAGAACTAGCCCAACGGGTGGCGGCTGCACCTGGACAGATGTCACTGCTGAGTGTTACGGCTCAGTTCTATTGGCACGTTTCGCTGGGCCAGGTTATTCCAAAAGCGTTATTTATTCCTCCACCTAAAGTCGATTCGCAAATCCTAGTTTTAAACCGACCCACCCAACCGTTATGGCCGGGAGTAGATTCTAAGGCTTTTTTCCGGCTGGTTAAGGCTGGCTTTGCTAACCGTCGTAAAACAGTTTCAAATTCGCTGGCCGCCGGCTTACGGTTGCCAAAATCAGCGGCCAATGAACTGCTGGGGCAGGCGGGTTTAAACCCTGGGTCCCGACCCCAGGAGCTCGCGCTACAAGATTGGAAAAAAATACTTGACGCGTTAATGGTTGACTTGTAAACTAATTAATATATGGAACTGACAAACAACATAGGATACCTTTTGCAACACCTGTCGTTTGTGTTATCACGGCAGTCAGACCAAGTACTACAAGAGCAACTGGGTATAGGCTTCTCGCAGTTTAAAATCATGATGGTGTTACAGTCCGATCCCAGTGTTCAGCAAAAACATATTGCCGACAAACTAAGTCAGACCGAAGCTAGCATAAGCCGTCAGATTAAGCTGTTACATGATGATGGCATGTTAACAAGCCAAGTTCGCCCAGAGAACCGACGTCAGCACATTACTCGCCTTACTCCCAAGGGCGAACGAATAATAGATAAGGCTATGGAAATATTAAATAATTACCACGCTCCAGTTTTCAGCCAGCTGAGCGCTAAGCAACAGGACCAATTTTTGGATGCTCTTAAGACTCTGCACCAGCATGCCTGTCATACCGAACATGCCGGCCCATTCAGTACTACTAATAAGCAAACATTATAAAAAGGAACACGCCCGTGGACACTACTAAAAAACAATCACTTAAATCCCGGCTCGAAGGCAAAGCACTGCCCGTTGTCCTAATGACCATTTTCCTGGATGTATTAGGGGTTGGAATTTTAATTCCAATTATTCCTCAACTATTGGCAAATCCGCACTCTTCATTTTATTTATTGCCAGCAGGCTGGACCTATGCCAGTGGTCTTATTTTACTCGGCTGGCTGATTGCTATCTTCCCGCTTATGCAATTTCTTTCCACCCCCATATTGGGCCAACTGTCTGACCGCTACGGCCGTAAACCAGTACTTGCATTTAGTATTTTCGGAACAGCGGTGGGTTATGTTCTTTTTGCGATTGCCATCCTCACCCGTAATCTTCCATTGTTGTTCTTTGCTCGGGCGCTCGATGGTATTACCGGGGGTAATCTAAGTGTTGCCCAAGCAGTTATTGCTGATGTTACACCGCCCAAAGACCGTGCCAAGCGCTTTGCCTTAATTGGTGCCGCCTTTGGAACTGGATTTGTATTAGGCCCATACATAGGCGCTAAGTTAGGTTCACCCAACCTGAGCATTTTTGGTTTGTTTCACACGCCCCATTGGTTTAATCCTGCCACGCCATTTTGGTTTACGGCTGCTTTGAGTACTATCAACTTGATGCTGCTATTGATCTTGCTACCAGAGACTCACAAACACATGCATAATGCCAAAATCAAAATTACTCAGTCGGTTACAAATATTGTGACTGCCGCTACCTACCCAGGGCTCCGGGTCATCTTTCCGGCAATTTTCCTGTTTTGGGGCGGATTTTCGTTCTTCCAAACATTTTTTCAAGTACTACTCATACAAAAGCTTCATTTTAGTCAAAATAATATCGGTGATTTCTTTGCTTACATTGGCATCTGGATTGCTCTGGTCCAGGCAGTCATAACGCCCATCTTGGCCAAACGCTTTAAGCCCTGGACGGTTCTGCGGGTAAGCCTAGTAGGAGCCGGTCTGTCGCTATTCCTTTATTTATTTGCCAGAAACACCACCGACTTGCTGTGGATTACTCCTCTATTTGCGCTATTCCTCGGTAACACTATCGCTAACAGCTTAGCTTTAGTTAGTATTACCGCCGATCAAAAAATTCAAGGGGAAGTGTTGGGCATTAAC
>JBKJPJ010000096.1:0-7482 GCA_046595225.1 Saccharimonadales bacterium (SeqCode) | reverse complement strand
GAAAGCTTCCTCGGTGATACCGTAACAGAGGCCGTGATTACCGTACCAGCTTACTTTGATGACAGCCAGCGTCAGGCAACTAAAGATGCCGGTAAAATTGCCGGCTTAGAAGTTAAGCGAATTATCAATGAGCCTACTGCTGCTGCATTGGCCTATGGCCTAGATAAAGGCAGTAAAAAAGACGAAAAAATCGCAGTTTTTGACCTTGGTGGTGGAACCTTTGATGTTTCCATCTTGGAGCTTGGCGACGGCGTCTTTGAAGTAAAGAGTACTAACGGCGACACCCACCTGGGTGGTGCTGATTTTGACCGTGTGTTGGTTAACTACTTTGCCGATGAGTTCAAGAAGGAACACGGACTAGACATTACTGATGACAAAGCTGCTATGCAACGGCTGCGTGACGAAGCTGAAAAAGCCAAAATTGAGCTCAGTACAACGAACGAAGTTAACGTTAACTTACCATTCTTAACAGCTGATGCCGACGGCCCCAAGCACTTCGAACACAAGCTGACCCGTGCCAAGTTGGAACAACTGGTTGGTGATCTAATTGAAAAAACAGCTACACCCTGCGAAAAAGCCCTGAAAGATGCCAAGCTTAAAGCCAGTGACATTGACGCCGTTGTCCTTGTGGGTGGGATGACCCGCATGCCAGCTGTCCAAGAGAAGGTTAAGAAAATCTTTGGTAAAGATCCAATGAAAGGAGTAAACCCTGACGAGGTCGTGGCTATAGGAGCGGCTATCCAAGGTGGCGTGCTGCAGGGTGATGTCAAAGATGTCTTACTGTTAGATGTGACCCCACTTTCATTAGGCATTGAAACGCTCGGTGGCGTCTCTACCAAGCTCATCGAGCGAAATACCACTATTCCTACCAGTAAAAGTGAGACATTTAGCACCGCGGCCGACAATCAGCCTCAAGTTGAAATCCATGTGCTACAAGGGGAGCGCGAAATGGTTGCCGACAATAAATCATTGGGACGCTTTGTGTTAGATGGTATCCCATCAGCACCACGAGGTGTTCCACAGATTGAAGTTACCTTCAACCTTGATGCCAACGGTATTTTGAACGTAACTGCCAAAGATAAAGGTTCTGGTAAAGAACAGAGTATCACCATCCAAGGCAGTAGTGGCTTGAGCAAAGACGAAGTTGAAAAGATGGCAAAAGAGGCCGAAGCACATGCCGAAGAAGACAAAGCCAAGCGTGAGGCCATTGATGCCCGTAACTTGCTTGACAGTGCGGTGTACCAGGCCGAAAAAATGAAGTCCGATAACAAAGACAAACTGGCAGAAGATGACATCAAAACGTTGGACGAAGCCGTGGAAGCTGCCAAGAAAGTCGTAGCCGATGAAAAAGCCGATAAAGACGCGCTTGAAACGGCTGCCAAAGAGTTGAGTGACAAAATCATGCCTATCGGGGCCAAAATGTACGAGCAAGCTGCAAAAGACGAAAAAGCAGCAGATGATGCCGAACAAGGTGAATCGAAAGATGATAAAGATGATTCCAAAAAGCCAGAAGACACCGTAGAAGGCGAAGTCGTCGACGAAGAAAAAGAAGATAAGAAGAACGACAAGAAGGAAAAATAATGCCCACAGAGGACTCCGAGCCTCCGTTTACGTTGGAGCAAAGTAACTAATGGCTAAGCGCGATTATTACGAAGTTTTGGGTATTGGAAAATCGGCCAGCGACGATGAAATTAAAAAAGCCTTTCGGAGGCAGGCGGTGCAATATCACCCTGATAAAGAAGGGGGAAACGAAGAAAAGTTCAAAGAAGTGAACGAAGCCTATGAAGTTCTCAAAGACGACAAAAAACGCCAGCGGTACGACCAATTTGGCCATGCTGGGGTGGGTAGCAGTGCAGCCAATGATGGCAACCCCTACGGAGGTTTTGGCGGCCAAGGCCAGGAAGTACATTTTGACTTTGGCGATTTAGGACTAGGGGACATTTTTGGAAGTTTTTTTGGTGGAGGCGGCGGGCAGCAACGTCAACAACGGCGGTCACGAGGCCGTGATGTAGAAACCCAAATGGACATCAGTTTTGATCAGGCAGTTTTTGGAACCGAAGAAGATCTTACGCTGAACCTGGATGATACCTGCGCGCACTGTAAGGGTACTACCGTTGAACCAGGTCATGAGCTAAAAACATGTGATACCTGCAAGGGCTCAGGGCAAGTAGTCCATAATACTCAAACAATTTTTGGAACCATTCAGCAGGCCAGCATCTGCCCCATCTGCAAGGGTGCCGGTAAGGTGCCTGAAAAAGTGTGTTCGGTTTGTCACGGTAAGGGTACTCAAAAGAAAGCGCAAGAGATTACACTAAAAATTCCTGCCGGGATTGATGATGGAGCTACCATCCGCTTGCGAGAGCACGGCGAAGCCATTGCCAATGCCCCTAAAGGCGATCTATATGTACACGTGCGGGTTAAGCCTCACAAAAAGTTCACCCGTGAAGGAGATTTAATTCTAAGTGAAGAGCATATTCCTATGGTAGAAGCAGCGTTAGGAGCCGAGATAGCAGTAAAGACCGTTGATGGGCCGGTACGTATGAAAGTTCCGGCTGGCACCCAGAGTGGGAGTGACTTTAAACTATCTGAACATGGCGTACCGCATTTGCGCGGCAGCAACCGTGGTGCCCATATCGTGACGATAGTCGTTGATACACCTACAAAACTTACTAAAGACCAGCAAGTCCTGCTGGAAGAGTTGCGTCAGACGCCCGGATCAAAAGGATTTTGGGAAAAATAAATAGCCGTACTTTACGAGGAACAGATAGGCCCGTACAATAGGGCAATATGCTCATGCCTAGAACTACAAAAAACCAAGAGGGATTTATTCCCATGATGCTTGCTCTGTTAGCCTTAATTATTATTTCCATACTATTTGTTTTTGTACGCGTACTAAAAACACACCGTTAATTACCCGATCAAACAGTTGCGAGACCGTTGAAATCTAGCAGTTTTTAAATTATTTTATAGCGAATGTTAAAAAGCAAGGTACACTGTAGCCGTGAAGATTCTCATAGTTGGCAGCCATAGTGCGGAGCCAAATGAAGTTATACAGATGTCAGAATATGCTCAGTTATTCGGTGCGTCATTTTGTTGCACCGATGAGTTGGTTTTTACGGTGAATACCTCAAGTTTTGAGGTATTCGATGGCCGAAATAACTGCGCAGTCGATAGCTACGACTTAGCTGTCTTCCGCGGAAAGCTTAGGACTTATAGTCGTACCGCTTACTGCTTGAGTAAATATTTACAGCTAAAACAGATTAAAAGTTTGAATGACCACTTATTACACCGATCTTTATCAAAGCTGGCTCAAGCAATAGATATGCATGAACTGGGATTGCCGTTTCCTAAAACAGTAGCCAGCGATAATCCGCGGTTACTACTTGAGCACACCGTAGTACAATTTTCCTTTCCATTCATACTTAAAGACACAAATGGCGCGCATGGCAAGTTGAACTTTTTGGTAAACAATAAAACAGAATTAGAAGATTTGCTTCAGGCTAATCCCGATACCGCTTTTGTTGCTCAGGAATATATACCTAACAACGGTGATTACCGTATTTTGATCGCCGGGGATGACAGTCTGGTTATTAAGCGGCAATCGGCGGATGGATCTCATTTAAATAATACTTCTCAGGGCGGAACTGCCAGTTTAGTTCCATCTGATGAATTTCCTACAAGAATTATCGAACAAGCGCATCAATTAGCCCGAAAACTGCGTCGTGACATTGCAGGCGTGGATGTAATACAAGATAGTACCACCGGTGAGCTCGTTTTTTTGGAAATAAATTCACAACCCCAGCTGGTGACCGGCGCTTTTACGTCAGAAAAACGAAAACTTATTCAGCGGTATTTAGCAACACTCAGTGATTCAGTGGTTTAAAGTCTGTCCCAGACATGATGAATAATACATTCCGGTGTTCTGAACTGTCCAGATCGGTGTTGGAAGTCTGAGGATTCTTGTTATGCCGGTCTATCAGGAAGTCACCGTTTTCAGAAACTGAGGCTTCAGCTTCTTCTAGAATCCGACCTGTCAACTGCGATGAATAGTTTAGCATTTTCGCACATACTAGAAACTCAAATTTATTATCTAAATTAATCATGTCATAGCGGCTCGAAATCAATTCTTCAAGATAATCTAACATTGCAGTATAGGATTGCTTCTCGTGGTCTGGTATGAGCCTGGCATAGAACTTACTTTCGCCAATTATGCAGTGGGTATACAAGTAAATAAGCAACTGAATGTGCAAAGGATTATCTAAATCATAATTGTTCTGGCCGATAGTATAAAATTGTTCGACCGGCAGGCTCTGATCATCTTCTTTAATGAGTCGCTCATACAAATACAAAAAGTTTATAGCATGAGTCGATAAGATGGCTATGGCTTCAGGGTCATTCAAGAGCTGTTCTTTTTGTTGCTCCATTTCCTGCTTACTGAATAGCTTGAATAATTCGGTCTTGCTGTCGATTTGATAGGCAGATTGGAGCCAGTTTATGCGAAATAGTGCAACTAAATAGATTTTAAGCTGAGGATATTTTTCAAAGTAAGGCTGGCGCAGAGCCGAGGCATTTTTTGAGCCGTGACTGGGCTTACTTAAGGCTTCGGCAACAATTTCATGTACCGCTAGCTCTGGTTGATTATTATAAGTAAAATATGGCTGTAACTCTGTTAAAAGTTCTTTTGCTCCAGAGTCTTGGTTATAGAGATACAAGCGAGAAGCCAAGTGAAATTTCTTCTCGGGGGTCAGTTGAGTTAAATGTTTGAAATAATAGCGATAGATGGTATTGCTTAAAAGGTCCATATATGATATAATTTACCAGCTTTTAAGGAATTTGTAAATTATGAAACCACAAGAAACTCGTACAACCATCGGTCGAGCTGAGAAGATAATGATTCCCAGCTACTCCAATGCCCCCATCGTCGCGAAAATAGACACAGGGGCTGATTTAAGTTCAATTTGGGCAAGTAATATAATCGAACACGATGGACACTTAGAATTTACGTTATTTGGTGATTCCAGTGAGCACTACACAGGAGAAGTTATAAAAGTGACTAAGGGAGACTACCGTGTTACCCGTGTGGCCAATTCGTTCGGGCACAAAGAGCTCCGCTATGTAGTTAGCGTTAGTATTAAAATGGGCAACCGCAGCCTTAAAACAACTTTTACGCTTTCAAATCGGGCCAACAAGACATATCCTGTGCTTATCGGCCGTAAACTTTTACACGGTAAGTTTGTGGTTGATGTTACTAAAGGTACCCCTCTAATCAAAGAAGAAAAGGCTAAGCAAAAAACATTGAAGCAAGAGATCAAAAAACTACATGAGAAACTGGGAGCACAGTCGTGAATATTGTCATCCTCTCTAAGGGTAGCGCTAACTACACTACCAAACGCCTCAAAGAAGAGGCAATAGCTCGCGGCCATAGTGTGCGGGTTATTAATTATGCCAAGTGTTACATGACTATCGAAAAAGGTAATCCGGTTGTGTATTACAAAGGTGAGGCATTAAAAGATATTGATGCGGTTATCCCAAGGATTGCCCAGTCAATTACTAAGTACGGCTCCAGTGTGGTACGGCAATTTGAAATGCAGAATGTATTTACTACGGCGAGCTCAATCGCCATTAACCGCTCCAGGGACAAGCTACGGTCATACCAACTTTTAGCCAAATACGGAATTGGTGTACCGAAAACCGTGTTTGCTCGGGAGACTGCAGATTTTGAAGACGTTATTGAAAAGGCTGGCGGTACGCCGCTTATCATAAAGGTTGCCCGTGGAACACATGGCAACGGAGTGGTTTTAGCCGAAACTAAAAAAGCTGCTCAAGCCGTGATGCAAGCATTCTTTGTAGAGGGAGTGAGTTTCTTAGTACAAGAATATGTCGAAGAATCCGCCGGAGAAGACATCCGTGCACTCGTTGTTGGAGGCCGGGTATTGGCTGCCATCAAACGGCAAAGCCTTGACGATGATTTTCGTTCGAATACGCATCAGGGTGGCGTTGGTAGTCGGGTTGTACTAACTCCTGAAGAAGAAAAGACCGTTATTAAAGCCGCTAAAGCGATGGGCTTGGCCATATGCGGTGTTGATTTAATGCGCAGTGCCCGAGGCCCACTGGTGTTAGAGGTTAATTCCTCTGCCAGCCTAAAAACAGCCGAGAAGATTACCAAGCGTAACGTTGCCAGTAGTATTATTGAGTACATCGAACATAATGCCAAAGGGAAGCGTAAAAAAGACAAAGTTGGCGCTTAAGCTTAGGCGCTGGTATTATTGGCGTATATGTCTGCGCTGATTATTTTGATTGGAATCGCGGCTGTGCCTTTTGTGGCTGCTTTAGTGCTGCGGGTTAATGCCATTTATTTATTTACGGCGGTAGCAGCCGGAACCATTTTAGCAACTCAGTGGGGCAAGGATCTAGAAGGTTTAATTGGTGGGTTTAGTAAGAACCAACACCTACCTGTCATCGCCCAGCTTATACTATTGGCCCTCCCGGTGGTCTTATGTTTTCTATTTTTACGCAAGAGCATGCCTGCAAGACATACGCCAGTACAAATAGTTCCATTGGCTGCCGTGGCTATTTCTTTTGGTATTTTAGTTATCAACGTGTTACCTAAAGCAGTGCAGGAACAGCTGTACGGTACACATATAGGCTCTATGGCCGATAAACTACAAAATACTATTATTGCTGGTACTGCAGTCCTTGTGTTAGGCCTCATGTACGCTACCGCCCGTCACAAAAATGGTGCAGGTAAGCATAAAAAGCATTAGTCGGTTATGAAGTTTGTTAAAAAATTGTCCTAAATGAGGGTCGACCAGTAGTACCAGAAGTGGTTGAGTATCAGACCAATAATAATCAGGTACCAGACAATAAGCACATCGGCGTGGTGTCGCTGTGCCCAGTTTACTGGGCTTTTTAATTTCTTAGGAGTAGGAATGTTACCTTCGCGCAAATTATACAAAGTAGTGTACCAAAAGATTGGTATAACTACCGACCAGACTACCATACAGTATGGGCAGAGTGCTTTAATACGATAAACACTCTGATACATCAACCAAGTAACGAAGCCTACGCCAAAAAGAGTACCCAGCTGTAAGCCGCGCCAGTACCATTTCTTGAACATGGCGCCGGCAAGCAAAGCCACACCGGTGGTAGTTACGATGGCAAAACCGGCAATGCCGATTAGGGAGTTGGGAAAACCAAAAGCACTTGCTTGCCAGGTTTTCATGACTGACCCACAGCTAATCAGCGGACTGATGTTACAGGAAGGTACATAAGCCGGGTTTTTAATAAGCTCGATCTTTTCAATGGTCAATATCATAGCCGCTAAAAAGCCAATGGCACCACCAATAGCCAAAATATAGGCAATCGTCTGCGGTAAGTTCATCCCCTGGTTTTTTTTGGCCATCACCTTATGATAACAGAGTTAAAAGTTTGGTGGCAGTGTTGTAATTGCGAATGGTCATTTGTTTGTAGATGGGTTTGGAG
>JBKJPJ010000108.1:0-2526 GCA_046595225.1 Saccharimonadales bacterium (SeqCode) | reverse complement strand
GATCCATGTCCAACTGCTTAAGTACCTGCACTTCTAGCGGTTTTTCGGCGATATAGCGCATGCATATTTCATTCCATAATGAATCTCTAAAGTATTGGGACTGCCGCTGGTTGTAATCGAGCCCGTTTACATAGCATACGGCCATATCCATTAAGTTAAAGCTGACGGGCTCGCCCTCAGACGGTAGCGCTACATAATCCATGTCATTCCAAAAATGAAGGGCTGGCTCAAGATGATAGAGAACTTCTTCGGCTTTACGCCATTCTAGATCTTCTGGTTGAACATGCGGTTCAAAAATCTCCGGATAAAAATGCCGGTATTTGGGGTGTCCAAAATGTCGCTGAACAATCCGCCAGTGCACGCGTTGGCCCCCCATGTTGACGTGATCAGCCGGATCTTCGGTTAAGGTTTTGACGAGTGTTTTACCAAAGTCTGGCTGTACTTGCTGATTTTTAAAATAAGCACCGTATAACCGGATTTCATTAATATAATGCAACAACATAATAGTAGTTATAATGGTAATTCCGGGCATCTTCTTATGGGGAAGTGGTAGCAGTATGATAGAACCGAGTTCTTTGATATGGGTAATATTATGCTTTTTGCGTTGCGCAAACTGGTTTACTAATGTAAGCCATTTCTGGCCATCTATGAGTACAATGTCTATGGGACGGGTTTCGAAGTCACTGGGGTTCAGCTGGCTGTATTGACGTCTGAAGTCCTGTATCCACTGAGCCGATTCACTAAATTCCAAGCCCGCATACATATGACTTACCGGTTCCCGTTTAAGCATTGATTCTAACGAGCGGTAACCAAGGTGTTTCATAAGATTTTTAGGTGGGTGATTTTTGAGCAGCCTTTTAGCCACACTGTGACGCAATACCCATGCATTTTTAGGTACACCGAGTCGCTGAATGATCATCACCACCCTCGGCAACATGTCAGCAACGTCACTGGGGTCATCACCACCAAAACGACGACATAAAAAGCTATCGTGTTTGGCAATCAAATTTTGTAATGCGGCGTACAATTCCTTACTGGTGGTGTCCTGTGGGTCAAAACCGAGCTCCCGAGTTTTAATGTGACTTTTTCCTATCACTTCGGCAGTCAAACGCACATCTACACTCGTATCTCCGCTAGCATGCTCCAACTGCTTCAATGCGGTGCTGAAAGACGGCTCTGGCGCATTTAATAAATCAGAAAGGTACTTAGACATAATTACCATAAGCATAACATCGGTAAGACTCGAGGTAAAGATTATGCTTGTAAGATTATGCATTAGCTTATATAGTAAACATAAATGATTGAGACGATTCCCGTACCTGCACAAGACATCGAATGGGAAACCAGCCACGCTCGCGCCGAAGGCTGGCGCGATTTCGCAGATAGACTAACTGATGTCCATGGTGCTTTGGCTTGGCCGGTAGCGGGAGCGATAGTATTAAGCGCATTTGAGCCAATGCGGGCCGCTGCAGACGATGTAGCAACACTAGGTACAACTATTGAAATGGGCTTGGATAAGGCTGACGGTACCTGTGGCAAGCATGGGACTACCATCGATGGACAACCGACGCGCCCTTTAAGTGGCGAAAAAGACGAAGAAACAGATAAAAAAGTTCATAATGCCAATAACATCGGTTTTATTGGCCGCGAGCTGTTTGAAGGAAATTTTGTACGAGCAAGTTTCATTGCTGCTAATGCAGGAGCTGTGGTGATTCGAGATGCTCTGTATAAACGCGAGCGTGTCCCCAGCAGCGGCGATAAGCCATTTATGAATAGGGCGAAAACAGGTGTCCAAAAATTAACAACCGTCTCTATGGCTTCTAGAATTGACCGTACTCCTACTGGCCGGGCTATTAATGACCTGGCCATACTTGCCGGGACAGCTTTGTCTATTGCAAGTTATGCCCGGTTTAAAATGAAACAGCCTAAAATTGCTTTGGTTTATAGTCGCGAGGAGCCCGCTTTAGAAGTTCAGCCATATGATGCTGCGTCAACAAGCCGCGCTGCGCGCCTAACTCCTGTACTACACTCATAGAGTTTATAGGAGCCCATTGCAGAGCGCCCTCAATACTACTGCCTTTCATAATGGCGGCTACAAAGGTTGAGGCAAAGGCATCACCGGCCCCTGTTCGCTCAAATGGCGGTTTAGGGTCTGGGTACGGTGGCATAAATAAACGGTCAGTGCCGTCACTGGCATAGGCACCGTCGGGGCCATCGGTTATAACTACAATTTTGGGACCCAGTATATGTAAGCGATCGAATAAATCGTGGAGATTGTCTACCTTGCCACCAGATACAAGCGCAGCTTCTTGACGATTTAATACGAGTAGATTGGTACGGGCATAGACATGCTTAAGACGTTCAACCCCTGCTTCCATCTGAAATGTACCCGGTTGAAATGCTAATTTTGTTTCTGGGTATCGCTCCAGCCACTCCACCATATCGTCATGAAAATCCAGTGCGTTTTTACTAATCGAGCTAAAGTAAATCCACTTAGGCACTTCTTTGGGAGTTAGATGAGGCCAA
>JBKJPJ010000087.1:0-7545 GCA_046595225.1 Saccharimonadales bacterium (SeqCode) | reverse complement strand
ATTAGGCATGAGTCCGGCAGCTTACGCTGCCAGCCTCAGCGCGACTATGCCGCTAAAAGTCTGAGACAAGGTGTTCGCTGTTTGGGGAGGTTGACAATACCCTGGAAAAGCCTGCATTGGTTACATGAACATAAAGTGGGAGGTAGATAATAAAGTATTCAAGGACATTGTTGCAGACCCTGAACGTGCCCCATACATAGTAAAGGCATTTGAACTGCGTCTGGCTGGTAACTCTTTCCGTACCATAGCAAAGATACTCAAAGAAGACGGTTTGCGTAGCAATACTAAACAACTGAAGCCCGTTGGACAGAGCCAGATTGAAACTATGCTTAAACGGCCTTTCTACTTCGGTGTGATGAAGTACGATGGCGGTATGTACCCACATAAGTACAAGCCAATAATTGCTAAGGAGCTGTTTGACCTCGTACAGAAGGTAAACGATGACCGCAATACTGATGACCATAGCAAAACAGACACCAAGCAAACCTTTACGTTCAGTGGCATCCTCAAATGTGCCACTTGCGGTTGTAGCATATCGTCATACCTGAAGAAGGGGCACGTATATATGCGTTGTACCAAGGCTAAGCAGGATGTTCATTGCGAACAACCACACGTATCTGAGGCGGAACTCCTGCCTCAGATTACTCACTTGCTCGATAAACTTGCAGTATCACAAAACACTGCTGAAAAGATAATGGAGTTACTCAAGGTGCAACACAACAATGTAGTAATGTTCTACGATAACGCTATCAAACAAAAACAGGCCCAACATAAGAAACTTCAAGACAAGATGGATACTCTTTACGATGACCGTCTGGACGGGCGTATTACTGTTGATGAGTACGACACATATGTAGCAAGGGCTAAGGAAGACATGTACAAGTTAGACGCTGAGTTAGTAGAACTCAGTAAGGGTAACACATCCTTCATAGTTACGGCTGAATATCTGTTAGAACTAGCTTCAAAGGCAAAAGGACTGTTTGAGAGTTCGCAACCACCACAAAAGAACAAGATTTTACGTGCCGTACTTGCGAACCTCTCTTTGAACGAAAAAAAGCTCCAACTCAATCTGTTGAAGCCCTTATCGGTACTTACGTTTGACCATAAAATGAATTCTTGGCTCCGGAGGCCGGACTCGAACCGGCAACAATCGCCTTAACAGGGCGGTGCTCTACCATTGAGCTACTCCGGAATACTACCCCTTGCGGGATCTCACGAATTATAACTGAGGTAGGGTTGTGGTGCAAACCGTTATATAAAACCCAGTTCTACTAGATTACTTTTTCAACTAGAGTAATTCGGTTTTCGTGATCATTTAACTGGATGCGGTGAGTATTAATGCGTTCGATCTCCGGGGAGACTGTCTCTATGATTTGATCAACTTTATCTGATAACGAATCGAACTTGTCGTCGAGCCTTACAATGTCGGCTTTAAGTACTTCTACATCATTCTTCAGAATAGCAACGTCATTCTTCAGAATAGCAACGTCCTTCTTCAGCACAGCAACGTCTGCCTTTAATTCGGCGACGTCCGCTTTCAATCCACCCAAATCATTTTGGATGGTAACGAGCGCTATTAAGACAGTTGCTTCAAAATCCTTTGCCATCAGACTTTACAGTATACAGTCATGGCGTAAGCGGTTCAATAATTTAATCGTAAAAAAACTTTTTATCGAAGATTTTGTTGGATGGCCCGGTCTTGATCGCGCTTTTTAAGAGTTTGGCGTTTGTCATACTGCTTTTTACCCTTACCGGCAGCAATGCGCAATTTTATGTATCGGCCACGAGTGAGTATCTGCATGGGCACAATGGTACGACCCTGTTTTTTGGCGGCTATAAGTGAGTTGATCTCGCGGCGTTTAGCTAATAATTTACGGCTTTGAGTTTGTTCCTCTTCGGTCAATGCAATATTAGCGGCATTGCTGATGGTGGCATTGATAAGCCAAAGCTCACTGTCTTTAACGGTTACGTAAGCTCCCTGTAAGCTGCCGTGTCCGAGGCGTAAAGCCTTAGTTTCGCGACCATTGAGAGCAATGCCTACCACCAGATCATCTTCGAGCTGGTAGTCATGGCTAGCGCGACGATTGTTAATTGAACCGGTAGCTTGCTTATTCTTCTTCTTCATGTCTTAATAATACCATAACCTCTAACAAAGTGTTAGTAGTTTGCTGATACATCTAAGCTCTTAAGTTCAACTTTGGCAGCATTCCAGATGCTCGGATCATGAAGTTTTTCTTTACGCCAGTACCACCACTCGGCACCCCATAAATCAACCGTCTTCATGCCAGTATCCAGGCCGTATTGTATGCGCTCGTGCATCTGTGCGGCATTAAATGATTTGTTTTGTTCAGCAACAGAGGCGTTTTTTATGCCATCGGGCGGCCAGGCTTCAGTTTGCATCTCATGAATGATGGTATTACGGCCCGTAGTCAGTTCTGTAGCACCGGCTAAGAAGGCATAAAACCACGGAGGCAGTGGATATTCAAAGTACCGTTTGGTTACGGTGCGGTCCCATACTCGTTTATAAATGGATGCTGCGTTGATATCGGCGCGCGGTTGGCCAACTGGCCAACTAGGTACAGCATTGTTACTACGGGAAATAACAATAGGGTGTACTGCGTCAAGTTTTTTAACCATATTAAACTCATCCACTAATCTGTCTCTGCTAAAGTCATTACATTCGCCAAAAACATTCAAAAAATATTCATTTTCGAGCTGGTAGCTGTCTAGGGCCGGGCTATTTTTATACCGTTGTACGACCGTGGTCATGTAAGCATTTAATTGAAGTACCCACTGGTCTTTAGGTTCACTCTTGGCCCACTCGGGCATGTGACATTCCGGCCATCGTGGTTGCCGCAGGCCAATTGACAACGAGACTTTACCATTAATGGCCTCTACTTTTTTAAATTGCCAGTCTAGATCGCTAAAGTCGTATGTACCCTGGGTACGTTCGCCTTCGTCCCAATACGTTACCAGCCTAAAGCGCCGGAAGCCGAGCTCATTAATAAATGCATCCATAGTATCTTTAGCATCCAAGTCAAAGTACCGTGCATAGGTAGGTATAAAAGTAACCCCAATTTTTAGTGGCTCATGACGATGCTTGGCAATATACCACTGGGCAATACCGTAAGTGGTAGTTAATAATGTTAGCAAAAATGCAAAGAAAACAGCCAAGATTTTATGCCACAGGTTTTTTCTCCACCAAAATTTGTATCGCTGCCCTGAACGGGCCAGGATTTGGGTGATCCTTCCCTTTTTTGTTTTTGTACGTTTGGCCGAGGCCGATTTTGCTTTTTTCACAGGTAATACTCTACTATAGCTTTAGATGTATGAAACAACTTACGCGCAAAAAACTTACGCTTAGCATAGTTATACCAGTTTACAATGAAGAAGACCATATTGGCCAGTGTCTTGAAGCCATAGCAGCACAATCCACCCCACCCCTGGAAGTGATAGTTGTAGACAATAATTGCACCGACCGAACGGTTGTAATAGCACGTACCTATTCCTTTGTGAAAGTTGTTACAGAGGCCCAGCAGGGCCGGGCTGCTGCCCGTAACAAGGGCTTTAATGTGGCTAAAGGCAATATCATTGGAAGAATTGACGCTGATAGTACTGTCATGCCCAACTGGGTCGAACGCGTGTTAGCAGATTTTAGCAATAAAAAAGTCGCTGGCGTTACCGGTCTTGCGCAAACAAATTTGCTGCTCGGTCTCAATAAGCTCCATGTAACATTTTGGTCGCGGGTATATTTTTGGGCTTCACATGCAACCTATGGTATCCACACAATGTGGGGAGCAAATATGGCTCTACGGCGGACATGCTGGGCTGCTGTTCGTTCATATGTTGCAGCCGATGATGAGGATCTACACGAAGACGTCGATATGTCTTTTCTACTTATTGGCGCCGGTGGCACTATTTTACAGGACAACAAATTACTCATTAAAACGGCGGGCAAAAGCTATCTATATTGGCCCAAATTTTGGAATTATTATCAAAGAGGTTTTTCTACACGCCGGTACCACAAACAGCGTAAAACATTAGCGCGCCTACAGCCTTCTCCGTTACATTTTTGGCGTTATATAATAACCGACACGTTGGGTAGGTTATTTACTGTCCTGTTTATGCTTTATTCACTGTGTGTGTGGCCGATTTTTGCTGTTTTACTCAGGCTGAGTGCCAACCCCAAAAAAACATTGCGCTAAAGGTGATAGCTTAGGTAGTTCACATAGCATTGCTACATGGCATCGTTAGATGTAAAACCACCAAACGTATTTTTAGTAGGAGTACAGCTGCCCCATAAGCCTTTTTTCTCTGTCATAGCTAGATTTTGGTAAGCGGCAAACTTCGCAGATTTTTGAAATGGAAAACCCAGGTACGCAAACCCGTAACCTTGTTTAATAAGTTCTGCATTTACCAGCTGACCATCCGGCAAATAAATATATCGCAGTAATCGGTTATACCGGTCACGGTTGGTTCCTAGTGGATCAGCTTCCAGGCGTACCCTACTGCGGCCTATGAAAGATTTAGTAAAATTGGCGGCTACTTGGCCGAAGCATTGTACTTTTTTCCTAGGATCGTGAGTTTCTGGAGTATCTACTCCTATAAAACGAATGGTCTCGTTCTTGCCGTTCATATCTACAGCAATAGTGTCGCCGTCATCAAATTTAGTTACGTTATACAGTCCCGGCGGATTTTGTTTAAACTGCAGAAAATGTAAGCTCCATTTCTTACTGTGTAAACCAACATATAAGCCTACACAGACTCCAATAAGGAGCAGAAAAATAATGACGCTAAACCACCTCCTGCGGCGGTCAACGTGGTCGTCAACATTCTGGGATTCAGCCATACTCATACCTCCCACTATAGCCCTATATTATTATAGGATGGTTAAGAACACGTGTTAAAAGTCGATGCCTTTGTTGGCTAAGTATTTGTCATCAAAATGATGTTTTATCTTGCTCATGTCGGTAGCTATATCGGCATACTCAAGCAGTTCTTTTGGAAAATCGCGTCCAGTCAGGCAGAGGCTGGTAACTGGAGATTTTTTAGTGATTAAGCGCTTCAGCTGCTCGACTGTTAAAAGGCTATTGTGAACAGCGTTATTAATTTCGTCACATATCACCACGCTGTAATCGCCGGAAGCAGCACAATCGAAGGCAATTTTGTAGGTATCGAGTGCGGCCTGCTTATGTTGGGCAGTGCTAATATGCTTCTCACTCAGCTCACCAGCGTTGTAAAAACCTTTGCCACCTTTATAAAAATATAATTGATCTTTAAACAAAGGCTGTATGTCACGAATAAATATGTGTTCGCTGACCCCCCAGTGTTTTACGAATTGTATAAATGCCACTCGCGATCTGTTACCCAATGCCCGGACCATTAGGCCAAGACCGGCACTGGTCTTGCCTTTTCCCTCCCCGGTATACACAAGTACAACCGAAGGCTTAGATGTATAATCTTCAAAACTCATCAGGGCTTTAAGCAGCGTTATCTGCTACACGGCCCATAAATAAATGTAATCTGCGTTTGCGCATTTGGGATCTTGCGCCTTCTGACTTTGTATCTTTAAACTCTCTACGTACTTTCTTATAAAATGGGTCTTGTTCGATCACGGTTTCGGAAGTCTCATCAAATGCTAGATCTGTAAGGTCATGCATCCCTCTCATGACAGTACCCCAATTATTAAGCAGTGATAACCCTTCTGGGTGTTCGGATAAAAATGTCACCACTTCACTGACTGCTTCGGGATCTTTCCAGAAGATATCAAAACTTTGCTGTGCGAAGGTAGGATTAATTTCGATTGCCGCTTTGACGTTCTCTAGCGCAGTTCGCACTTCACCATCCAAATCACTGTCGATTATAAATTCTGGGTTTGCCATACATGTCTCCTTACCACCGAGGTTATTATAACATATATGTACTTACAATTTTAGGTAAATTAGATAAGTTTTTTGTCGTGGAGCAATTTGTCTATGCGAGGCTTATCAAAACCTACAATAATCTCGCCGTCAATGTCGATAACGGGCACACCCCTCTGACCAGACTTATCGACTGCTTCGTGGGCGAATGAGGGATCAGTTTCTATATCTTTATCGGTATATTTGACGCCCAACTTATCAAAATATGCTTTGGCCATATGGCAGAAACCGCACCAGGTTGTGGAATAAACTGTAATCATAGAGTTAGTATACCATTCACGTCGAATTACAAAGGTGTTGCACCACTGATACATCTGTTGCTATAATTGTTTCAGTAAATGGGACAACCGGCCGCTCAGAAGAAAGATCCAGCGACTCCTGCTCAGGATGAAATCGAGCAGTATATGAGGGTAATAAATGCCAAGCAACTTTTTATTGGCACGGCTGCAGGAATGGGCTGGCGATTGGCGGTGGTGGTTATTATTCCACTAGTAGCAGGCGTAAAACTGGATGACCATTTTCACACGGCGCCATCACTGACACTGACCGGACTCATTATAGCCTCGGTGGCTTCGGTTTTAGTAGTCACCAAATGTGTTAAAGAAGTCAATAAGATTCAAGCTGAAGCCGCCCAAAGTTCCGCACATAGTTCCAGAAATAATCATAAAGCATCTCAGGAGAATAAGAAGTAAATATGTTGAACGGGTTACTAACCAGAATAGCGAGCGAAAGCGGTCCCACAATTCATATTGCTCCCGGTGGAGTGACAACCCTCCACGGGTATATGATTACTAATTCTATTCTTTATGCCTGGATTTGTGCCGTTATTATTCTTATTCTTTTGATTACTTTAGCTCGTCGGGCAACCGTTAAGCCCAAAAAGGGATTGGTGCAATTCATCGAAATCGGGACTGACTTTATTGTTGGGTTGCTAGAAGCTAATTTTGGTGATCGTAAGAAGGCACTTAAATATGCACCGTTTTTTGTTTCGCTGTTTTTCTTTATTTTATTGAATAATTGGCTCGGCTTGCTACCTGGAGTGGGTGAAGCTTTCAGAGTTGGCGAAGTACCATTATTACGTCCCTTTACCGCCGATCTGAACGGCACACTGGCTGCCGCCATAGTAACGATGATTACTGTCCAGTATTTTGCAATTCGTGAATCAGGTATTAAACGTCATACCCGGCACTACTTTGCCGGTAACCTTAAAAATCCTATCACCTACCTTATGGGGGGGTTCGAGGTTTTTAGTGAGCTTACTCGGGTGATTAGTCTGGCACTTCGGCTGTTTCTGAACGTAGCCATTGGCGAGATCATTATTTCTGTTTTTGCTTACCTAGGTAAGTTTGCCGCCCCATTAACCTCGCTTCCCTTCTTAATTTTAGAATTGTTTGTAGGAGCTTTGCAGTCCTATATATTTGTGATGTTGGCGGTGGTATACCTGAGTGTTGCTATTAAGCATGATGATGAGCCCCATTCCGTCGATGATTTTGCCTCCGTGACCGGTATTGCTGTAAGTCCAAAAGTACAGCAATATCGGTCACGGAGGCAAAATCATCAACGGAATAAAACTCATCATCATGCTTAATGACAACACTCAGGTATACCACCGCCAACATCACAA
>JBKJPJ010000035.1:0-5776 GCA_046595225.1 Saccharimonadales bacterium (SeqCode) | reverse complement strand
AACGCTCGCCCCATGACTTTGCAATCTGGTTTTTTGCTACCGGTCACTTTACTGATCACGCCATGCAGTGGCCTAGCCCTTGGGGAAATGGTTTTCCTGGTTGGCACCTAGAATGCTCGGCTATCATCCACGCCACGTTGGGCGATCCCATAGATATTCACACGGGAGGTATCGACCTGATTGGTACGCATCATGCCAATGAAATGGCTCAAACTGAAGCCGCGTTTGGCCACCCCTTGGCGCACATATGGATGCATAATGAATTTGTTTTGGTGGATGGAACTAAGATGTCTAAATCTAAAAATAATGTTTTCAATCTTAAAGACATACTAGATAAGGGCTATACGTCAGTAGATTACCGGCTTCTTGTCCTACAAGCACATTACCGGACAGAGCTGAACTTTAGCTGGAACAATCTACAGGCTGCACACCAGCGATTGCTGAGCTACCAACAGATGGCTGATCAAAAATGGCAAACAGCCTCAGAAAAAGGTATAACAACCAAAGAGCTGAACGCCACGCAAGCATTTATATTGAGTAGTTTGCAGGATGATTTAAATACCCCTCAGTCCTTAGCTCATTTGAGTCAACTTACTTCGAAAATAGAAGTGAGCGGAGTAGCAGCAAATCAACAAGACTTCCAAAACTTTTTAGAATTTTTAGACAACGTATTGGGCCTATCGTTAGCTAACCGTGCAGATATTGGTGCGCAGCCTAAACAATTGTTAACTGAGCGCCAGAAAGCTCGGGATGCCAAAAACTTTACCGAAGCAGACAATTTACGGAACCAACTTAAAGAATATGAAATAGGAGTTCGTGACACCGCAGCCGGCCAAGTATGGTTTAAATTTTAGCTTTGTTGATAGTTTCTTCGGTAGGTAAATAATCTTCGTGGTATTCATCATATAACACCCGTAAACAACCGGCTACCGGGATGGCAGCCAAAGCACCAAGTAAACCGCCAAGGCTGGCACCAACTAAAGCAGAAACGAATACGATCAAGGGAGTCAACTGATTATTCCGTGACTGAATGTAAGGCTGCAAGGTAGCATTTTCTAATTGCTGGTAAACCACAAAATATATGAGCATACCTATTGCTAGCCCGACCGATGAAAAAAGGCAGAAAATAGCTACTAATATGGCTGCAATAGTGTTACCTATCAGCGGTATCAAACCAAAGATAAATACTATACCAGCCAGTGCCAAAACATTAACTGATACACCGGCAATCGTACTGCCAATAACCAGCGCCAAAGAAGCAAAAATTGCAGCCAGCAAAGCTACTAACAGTTGGGCGTTCACATACCCCGTTACAACCCCGTACATTTTTTGCAAAACCCGGCCTCGCTGTGTACGCTTTGCAGCCGGCATCATGCGTATCATCCTATTAATCCATATTGGACCTTCGACTATTAACATGAAGGTCAGAACCATAACGGTAACTGTTTTAGCAACACCACTACCTAATTTTCCGGCGGTACTCAGGACTGGTCCGGAAGAAT
Organism: Saccharimonadales bacterium (SeqCode); assembly: GCA_046595225.1. Classification (GTDB taxonomy): domain Bacteria; phylum Patescibacteriota; class Saccharimonadia; order Saccharimonadales; family OMJO01; genus CAZBRC01. The sequence continues at coordinate 4,274 of JBKJPJ010000035.1, read as the reverse complement.
TGCCAACCCGGTTAGTGATATCCTGACGGAGGCTATCAATTTTACTGTCAAGATGGAAGCGGCGAATAGTCCGCGATAGTGTGGTATCTTGATTCTGAAAACTACTAATGGTGTTGGGTATATCCCGGATAAATTCGGTTGATTGGCGCACCAAGGGGGGTATTACTAATAAGGTGAAGCTAATCAGTACAGCCAATACGACGATGTAGGCCATGCCCGTACTTAAGGCCCGACTTTTTGTACCCAGGCGTTTGCCAATCCAGGTAACCGTGGGGCTTAGGGCCATGGCCAGAAAGGCAGCTAAACCAAAGAGGGTGAGAACCGGTGTTAGCTTTCCCAGCGCCCGCCATGTAATAACCGCCAGTATGGAAATGACGATAGTGCGTATAATACTGTCGTTCGATAAGCTGATGGTTTGGTGTTTGTGATTATTGAATAATTTCATAACTATTAGTATCTGGTTAAAGCTTCCTTTTTGCAATTGCAGAATAATAAGCAGCAGTGATGCTGTGGCCTACAACCGCTACGTCAAACTGCTGTACTCTTTCTTGCTGCTCGCTATGAATCTGCTGTGTCAGCTGCTGATTGGTGAGCAATTCGGCCAATAAGCCAGAGAAAGCTGTAGTATCTTTAGGGTTGAAAAGAGTTGGCTGATCGGTGCCCAACACTGACGCATACCCGGGGTTATTACCCCCTATAACTACTCCGGTCCCGGCCGCCATCGCTTCTAATAGTACTATGCCAAAACTTTCTCCGCCCGTAGAAGGGAACACCGCTATGTCAGCATCCGCTAAAAACTGTGCTTTATCTTGGTCTGGGACAAAACCTAAAAAATGAACACAATCCTGCAGACTCTGGTGTATAACAAAATCTCTTAATTTGGCTTCCAAAAGGCCAGTGCCGCCAATTTGTACGCTGAAGGCTGGAACGTCGTAGTTTTTCTTCAGCTCGGTCAGTGCTTTTAGTAGATACACGCAGCCTTTACGCTCTACCAGGCGCCCCAAAAATACGATTCGTTTGCTACCAGTTTTTTGTCTGATCTCAGAGACGTTGAAAAGGTGTGTGTCTACCATATTGGGAATGACCGCAGTAACTGCAGTGTGATACCACTGTGCCGCAAAATCTTGGGCGGGTTTTGAGACTGCAAATATCGTATCGAATCGGTTCAAAGTATTTTTTTGTAGCGACCCCAGTAGTTTAGTACCCGCTTTGGAAAGCATACCGCTCGGCATAATATGAAACGTCCCGACGACCGCAGTTTCTGGACTGACACGAGCTATAATGCGGCTACCCATCAGCGGATTGCACGGGAGCTGTACATGGAGAACGTCCAACTTAAGCTCAGCTAAGAGCTGTTTAATTTTTGTAGGACTTGCTGCCAGCGGTATAGATAAACGGTTCTGATTAAAACGGGCTCGAACATTCCGGCTCATACTATGCACGTTCGAAAGATCGGTCCGTGCTGTCTGGCCAACCAAATAATGGACTTCATGACCTTGTCCATTTAGCCATTGGCCCAATGTTGCTACGTATTGTTGCACGCCATCGGGGCGGTCTAAGGAGTCATCCAACAGCAGGCCCACTCTTAAGGGTCGTTTCACTGTACTTCTCTAGGTTTTTCTTTAGACAATGCCCGCTTGTACAGCGACTCGTACATATCGACTACAAAAGGATAGTTATACTGCTTAACGTACTTCTGTGCCCAACTTAACCATGCAGATCGTAAGGCAGCATCATTCAAAAATCTACCGAGTAATGCAGCGAACTCTTTATTGTGTTTTGGGTTAACCAACGAAGCCGCACCTTGACCCCTCATCACCGAAGTATATCCCGGGTTATTACCCGCAACTACCGGCACACCGCGGGCCATGGCTTCCAGCAGCACAATGCCAAAACTTTCACCAAATAAAGCTGGTGAACAAAATAGGCCGGCATTTTCCAGTAATTCAAGCTTTTTTTCTTCAGAAACAAAACCAAGAAATTTGACGTTTTCGAGTCCCCAGTTTGCGACGCTGGCTTCTAACCTTGATCGTTCCGGCCCATCGCCTACGATTATTAAGCGGGCATTAGGCTCAGTTTTGGATAATTCACGAAATGCTTTCAGCAAATACTTAACTCCTTTGCGTTTTTCTAAACGACCAATAAATAGAATCATTTTGTTAGATGGCGGTTGAGTTCGACGGGTATATTTAATGAGATCAATTCCATTTGGGATAATGGTGATCCGCTCATTGGTAAGACTACTGATATATTCGGCAGCAGCATCACTCACCGCAGTAAAATCGTCTAAATATTTCAAAATAGACTTTGTGTAAGGAGTAATCACCCGTTCAATGGTTTTTGTCATCACGGTGTCCGGCAACTTAGCGTGAAAGGTGGCTATGTTGACGGCTTTAGAGCGCACTAGTAACTGCCGGCTCAGCATCGGCACCCACGGTTCATGAAAGTGCAATACGTCAAATTGTTCGCGGGCTATAATCTTATCAACTTCCGCCGTGTTAGCACTGAATGAAAATTGGCCGGTCGTATGGAACAAAGCTTTTACGTCAGTGCCCCCGCCCACTAATATCATGGATTCATTACTTGATAGATGCTGGCCATCAGTCGGCTTGAAACTGATAATTTTAGCAATGTGGCCCCGTTTAGTTAGGTCACTTTGAAGAACGCGGACTACCTCTTGGACTCCTCCGTCGCGGGCCATTGTATACGGACAAACTAACCCTATCTTCATACTTAGTGTAAGTATACCAGTTTAAGCGCGGCTAAGGATACGGCGGATCTGTGGCGGGATCAGCGGTGCAGCGGCTTTAGCGTCGGCTACTACTGTAGGAGCATGGGCTGTCATAGTAGAAGGTACGATTGTCACTTTTTTATAAATAACGCTCAGGTGTTGTTCTACCAAATGATTGTCAAAGTAGCGGTCATTATCGACACTGATGTGATAGACATCAAGTTCTACTTGGCTATTACAGACATCGGCCGTAAGCATTGTAACGGAGGTATCCATGTACGTACGAAGGTCATTACATTGCCACAAATACACTTCAAAGTCGATCCGGCGTTTGCGCTCTTCTTTATCGGCATCTTGCAGCTTGCTGTGGGTGTCTGCCATACTGGTATACGTTGCCCGGATAACAGGGGCCGTAAGTACCAAATGCTTACCGATCCAAGCCGGTACGCGGTTCGAGAAAAAGCTCGATCCGTAACGCAGCAGACTGTAGTTCTTTTTAGTGAATTTGAAGTCATCCTTATGGGCAAAGCCCACGATGCTGACTAACAGGTCTACCTTTTTTACAAGGTCAGGGTTCTTTTGTAGCATTCTGGTAGTTACCAAAAAGCCAAACGATGTTGCTAAAATACTGACCCTACGCCGCTTATAGAATAGCTTTACAAAAGATGCTAGATAATCGGCCAAGTTGTCGAGTGTCGGCTTCTCGCCCAGCTTATAAAAACTCTCCATGCCACCAAAACCTGGTAGGTCTGGCATAGTTACCCCTCCGTACCGATGCAGGTCTTCAGCCAGTCCAAACATCCGTTCCAAGCTGGAGTGATGGCCATAAACTATCAGGATCTCACGTTTTTTGTTGCCGGCAGGAGGTATGCGCAGCATCCGTCCCCGCAAGCCGTTCATGTTCAACGGCACTATATAATCACTAGTTTTGAATGGTTTTTGCTTTGCCATAAGATTACCTATGACTGTACGGCACGGTATTGCTCTTGACAAGAGTGATCCCTGAGAGCATAATCCCAAAATAGGAGTTGTAATAAAAACCTAATTAAATTATTCAAGGACTGAACTGAGTAATCAAAAGGTTTAAAGGTACATGCATGGCGGTTCTAGACGTTGAGCTAGAGAAAGTTGATATAGCAGGGTTAAGTCCAGATATGGGTGTGGGTAACATACCATTCGACCGGCTAAACGTTTTTGCTTTAGTTGAGCCCGACAATATTGTGTATGCCATTTTGCGGGTAAAGCAAGAGACCGTAGCCGTGAGAGGCATTGCAGACTACTTTTTTAGAATAGAGGGCATCACCTACTTTGGCCGCCATAGTTTTATTAGGGTAGGTATGGAAGAAACCGCAACTGCACCAAAACCGATTGATGCTCTTGCCAAAAAGGAACTGCCGCTGATTTTAAGGCATATGCACGGTTCTGGTAAAACCCTTTCGATCCACCGCTAGCATTGCCGCACATTTGCTTATGGGGTAAAATCTAATCTGTTCTCTATATGATTAGGGTTAACGTAGTGGGGAGTGGCCAAGTGGTAAGGCAC
>JBKJPJ010000038.1:0-8209 GCA_046595225.1 Saccharimonadales bacterium (SeqCode) | reverse complement strand
GGGGCTTTTTGTTTCTAGCATTCTCTGCAGTCCATAGTTTGCCCCTTACCCGATTTCTAATTCAGTCTTTCTCAGTAGCCACATTCGGCAGTCCTTATATTTCAATTCACGCGTTTGGTATTTAATAAAGCAGTGTTGTTTCGCTATTTATTGCGATGAACTGAAGTGGCAAAACAGCCATAAACTCAAGTTAATTGATGTGGATTATTGGATATATATTATTGATTATAAACAATAAAACTTGATTTTATAGTGTATTTCAGGTATGATAAGACTATGTATAAAAGAGGTGTGCAGATTCATGTCCCGTCCGCTCCGCCAACAAGTGTAAGTTGTTGATTTATAACAACTTATTTACAAAAAGCCCCGCCCACAGCGGGGCTTTTTGTTTCTAGCATTCTCTGCAGTCCATAGTTTGCCCCTTACACGATTTTTTATTCAGTCTTTCTCAGTAGCCACATTCGGCAGTCCTTATATTTTAATTCACGCGTTTTATATTTAATAAAGCAATGTTGTTTCGCTATTTATTGCGATAAATTAAAGTGGAAAAATAGTCATAAACTCAAGTTAACTGATGTGAATTATTGGATATATCGTATTGATTATAAACAATAAAACATGATTTTATAGTATATTCAGGTATGATATGATAAGACGATATATAAGAGAGAGGTATGCAGACTCATGTCCAGTCTGCTCCGCCAACAAGTCTAAGCTGTTTGTTAAAAAACAACTTAGCACAGCAAAGCCCCGCAAACTGCGGGGCTTTTTTGTTTTCAGAATCTCTGCAGTCTTTAGTTTGCTTATTTTTCTGCAAATTAAATCTCTATTCTCAGTTGCCTGATTCGGCAGTCCTTAATTTAATTGAGTGAAACCCAGCAAAGCTTTTTGCTCATTCCAGTCGGTTGGCAGTGACCTGAACTGTTTCAGATATTTAAGATTAAAGTGGGGCGGTTGGGTACCGTTGAGAATGGCTCTGATAATTTCCGGCGCCAGGAATGCACGATTTAGCATACGCGTCACATGCGATTGATCGACGCCTTCGATTTGTGCAATTTCCTTGATACTTTTCATTTTTCCAGAAGTCAGTAATGTGAGCCATTGATAGGCTTTGGAAATATGCTGAATCAGATAAGGGTCTTTTAAATTTGTTGACTTGCTGGTATCAGTAATAATTAAACGCATTGAATATCCGCAACGTTTTAGTTCTACAGGTATTCTGAGATGAGTAAGTTTTCCTGAGTCTTCAATGACAGCATTTAAAAGCTGGGAGTGTTTAATAGATATTTTGACGTGATCCGACCCCACTTCTACTTCGTTCACAATTTTACGTAAGCAATGATATTGATCGGCTATGCCTTCTTGCAAGTGTATGGCGAGGTTCTTAGCGCTGGTCATGATATTCTGAATTTGTTCTGGCTGCGGGTTAAGCGCTGCGATGAGTGCATCTGTATCATTTAGCCAGTCACACGTATGGTTAATGACAAGGCTATCCAGCTCTTGTGCTGGTATTCTGAAGCCTGAAGACCCTTTGCTTTCATTGACTAGTTTCTGTGAGATGTAATATCGAAATCGTTTTGATTGTTTCTGGCTGTGGGACGGAGATAACCTTTGTCCATCTTGATCATAAAGCATTCCAGCGAGTAAGCTTTGAGATGTAACTTTAGGCCTCTGAGTAAGTGACTGTTTATTGCTGGCTATTTTTGTTTGTACTTCATCCCAAAGTGGCTGATCAATAATGCATGGGTGTTGACCGGGAAATATCTTGTCAAAGTGAATCATTTTTCCGGTATAAACTGGATTCGTCAGGATGCGTTGCAGATTGCCTCTGCTGAAGGGTTTGCCACCATATTCTTCACCCGATTCACGTAATCGTTTGGGCGAAGTAACTCCTTTAGTGTCTAAATCAATTTTAAGTGCCCTTATACTGCCTAACTGCAGATAACCCTGATACAACTGTATAACCAGTTCTGCATGCTTGCTGACAATCGCTAAAGTGCGTTCATGGCCTGCATAGCCTACAGGTGCTGTGCCGCCCATCCACAGCCCCTTTTGCTTGGAAGCTGCAATCTTGTCCCTGATCCTTTCCCCCGTGACCTCTCGTTCAAACTGTGCAAATGATAACAATACGTTCAGAGTGAGTCTGCCCATTGAGCTGGTGGTATTAAACTGTTGCGTTACCGAAACAAACGACACCCCCTTGGCATCAAACTGCTCTACAATTTTTGCAAAGTCTGCTAATGAGCGAGTTAGCCTGTCGACCTTATAGACGACTACAATTTGTACTTTTTTCTGATCAATATCATTCAGTAATTGCTTAAGGGCAGGGCGCTCAATATTGCCACCAGAAAATCCGCCATCATCATACAGGGTGGGTATTAGCTTCCAGCCTTCATGTTGCTGGCTCAGGACAAAGGCTTCACAGGCTTCCCGCTGCGCATCCAGCGAGTTAAAGCCTTGTTCCAGTCCTTCTTCGGATGATTTTCTGGTATAAATTGCGCACCTCAGCGTCGGTTTGCTCATTTTTTTACTCCAAAAAAGACCGGCCCTGACCAAGGCGTGCCTGTAATTGCTTTTGCAATGGATGATAGGCTTTTCCAGGGTTTACCTGCATATAAGTAGTCGGTATCTAACACGGTGACTTGATGTGTTTCTCCCTGCCAGACCCTGATTAAATGCGAGCCGGTATTAAGTGCCTCAATGCCCGGTGAATAATCGCTGAGTAGTTTGCGTCGTTCTGCAGCAGTCAGTCCCTGATGTTTCTGTGCTTGTTGATGCCATGCAATAGCTTTCATCAAAAAACTAGTATGACAACCCAAAGGAACGGGACAGTGGAAGGTTTTTTGCCATGCTTCAATGAGAAAAGTTCTGCTATGATTTGAATGTGCAGTTGGTGCTAGTAATTTAGCTTGATTAGTCATGATGTGTGTCTCAGTATCGTCCCTGCAACTATTTGCAGTGGTGATAACAGTAACGCTCTGTGATGACATTAAGTCCAGTAAATACCTGAGTAAATTAAACTAAGGTTTTAATGACCCTGCAAAAGTAATCAGTGATTCCCGTTCTGCAGCATTTAATTTCTCAAATAAAACAATCAAATCACCCAGACTTTCATCTTCCGCATAGAAATATGCAGCTGGTACACCAAGTACTTTACCCAGATTGCCCGCAGTACTGAAATCAGGGGTATGTTTACCGCGCTCATACTGATTTATTCTGGCAGATGCTGAGTATTCATCTATTCCTGCAAGTACACCTAACTCCATTTGAGATATACCTAAACGCTCACGCGCTGTTTTTAAACGGCTGGCGAAAAGTGAAAGTTGTTTGGTGTCTTTAACCATAGCTAAGATATTCTTAGTTTTAGGTTGACTTCGCACTAAGGTATCCTTAGTATTTGCTGCGCACCTGCTCAATAAGTATGGGTAGGAAATACATAAATATAAGGAGTTAACTGTGGCTTTAATCGAATGTCATGAATGTAAAAAACAAATAAGTTCTGAGGCAGCTAATTGCCCAGGGTGTGGGGCTAAAGTCAAAATACCGAAACCAGCAAAAAAATCAGTTTCGGGCAAATCAATACTGAAATGGGTTGGTATTAGTTTTTGCCTGATTTTTTTAATGCAAGCCGTTGGAGCCTATAAGCAATCACAAAAAACACCAGATGAACTTAAGCAGGATGCAGCCGCAAAGCAAGCCAATATTGCTAAAAAAGCGGAGAATGATAAAAACTTCGAAATTAGATTCAATCGTGAGAAAACAGCAGCTATAGCTGCAGTGACCGTGAAGAATGCTTCACGCAATCCGGACAGCGTTTCATGGACAAGTTTTATGACGAACGATGATGCCAGTGTTGTCTGCATGGAATTGCGTGCAGAAAATGGTTTTGGCGGGATGACAGTGGAAGATGTCTCTGTATTCAACGGCAAGATCAGCACAGAGGATGGTCCGTGGAATAAGCATTGTGTAAATAAAAAATTATTTGATGTTACTGACGGCACACTGGCTATACTCAAAAGGCTGTAATTTAAGTCAAATTTGTTAAGCGTTATTTCATATTGGTTGCAGATTTAATACTCCGAGTTTATGCTCAACATTCAGTAGTAATGTTGAGTGGCATTTTTATTCACTTAGGATTTTATCTATGGCAAGAAAGTCAGGAAGACCTTCCATGAATGGCATGCAACCCGGATGGATGTTGCTTCGGAGTAGCGTAGTACTTGAAGCTTTTCAGCGCGAAATTGCTACTGAGAAGTGGGATGTGGCCGTGGATAATGCAATCATTGCCTGTAAACAAGAATTTCCAGGTATGCCTATCTCACGCACTACTGTTAAACGTATACTTGCTAAACATATGTCTTCGAAAGATGAATTAGTAATGCTGGCGACTCATGTAAATATGGCTGAAATTAATCAACAACCTGCGTCAGACTCTATAGACTCTATTAAAGTAGCAGAACAAACCGAATCAGTCGTTGCGGCTGATAATTCGTCGCTGCGAATTAAATTCGGACCAAGAGCTAAATATCCCCACCCTGCCAAAAGATAAAAAAGGTAATTAAGTGGACTAAAAGTATGCTTGGATTTAGATAAAAAGATATATTTAATAAGAGTCATGATTAATTAAGGAGAACATCATGACTCAGAAATCTCAGGCAACTACTGTAACTGCAACATCTTCAGCGCATGCAAAAATTCATATTGCCTATCGCAACATCAGTGAATTAAAACCAGACCCGCATAACCCGCGCATTCACAGCGCGAAGCAAATTAAACAAATAGCCGCAAGTATTCAAGCCTTTGGATACAACGCCCCTCTGCTGATTGACCGTGACGACAATGTCGTCGCCGGCCACGGCAGATTGTTAGCTTGCCAAAAGCTGGGGTTAAGCGAAGTACCAACAATCAGACTCGAGCATTTATCTAAAGCACAAGTGACCGCTTATCGTATCGCCGATAACCGGCTTACTGATACTTCGGTATGGAATGATGACTTGCTGGCAGAGCAACTTAAAGCACTCTCACTATTAGAGCTTGACTTCAGTCTCGAAGCGATTGGTTTTGATAGTGGCGAGCTTGATTTTCGTATCGAAAGTTTAGATAACCCAACTGAAGAGGTGGAAGAAGATATTTCAGCGTCACAAGGGCCACCAGTCAGTGTAATCGATGACCTGTGGCAAATGGGCCCACACCGATTGCTCTGCGGCAGTGCTTTAGAGGAACTGAATTTCACGCTGCTGATGGAGGGGCGTAAAGCGGGGATGGTGATTAGTGATTTTCCCTATAATGTCAAAATTTCAGGCCATGCTGGCAGTAAAGGTAAAATTAAACACCGTGAATTTGCCATGGCCTCTGGCGAGATGACCCCTGACGAATTTACACAATTTTTACAAACCACCTTTGCCTTGCTGGTCAGGCACAGTAGTGCGGGCTCGGTACACATGCTATTCATGGACTGGCGCCACATTTCTGAGATGACGACCGCTGGTAATGCGGTATACAGCAGCTTGCTGAATGTATGCGTCTGGGTAAAAAACCAGGGGGGCATGGGTAGCCTGTACCGCTCACAACACGAACTGATCTTTATTTATAAAAACGGCACTGCTCCACATATTAACAATGTGCAGTTAGGCAGTTACGGCCGTTACCGCACCAATGTCTGGCAGTACGCTGGCATACAAAGTATGCGTCATGGTGAGGAGGGCGACTTGCTCGCGATGCACCCGACGGTGAAACCAATACGCATGATCGCTGATGCCATGCTTGATTGTTCAAACCGTGGTGATATTGTCATCGATTGTTTCCTGGGCAGCGGTACAGCCTTACTCGCTGCAGAACGAGTAGGGCGCAGTTGCTACGGCATCGAGCTCGACCCTTTGTACTGTGACACGGCCATACGGCGCTGGCAAAACCTCACAGGTCGTGAAGCCGTGCAGGCCGATACTGGTGAAACCTTCAATCAGCGTGAATTTAACCTCCTGCAAGCCGATACAAAGGAGGTGCATCATGCCTGAGGAAATTAAAACACCAGCCGATGATTACGATGTCGGTTATGGCAAACCCCCTAAAAACACCCGGTTTGTGAAAGGTGTGTCGGGGAATCCCGGCGGAAGGCCTAAAGGCAAACGTAACATGGCGACGATATTGCATGCCGCCCTTTACGAAACCGTCATGATCAATGAAAATGGCGTGCGTAAAAGCATTCCTAAATTTGAGGCGGCTATCAAGCAACTCGTGAATAAATCCGCCAGTGGTGATAACGCCTCACTTAAATTACTGATTCAGCTGGTGCCAGCACTGGATACTTTGAATGCAGACACTGGTATTAAAGCGATTGATAGTGAAGCGGATAAGCAGGTGCTGATGAACATGCAAAAGCGTTTTGTCTTACTGGCAAACAAAGTAGTTAAAACGAATCCAGATCAAGAAGGAGAATCATCATGAATCTACCATTATCCCAAACTGAAATAAGCGCTTTATTACGCAGTGATCTCAGTAGTTTTATTATGCGTTGCTTTATAGAACTTAACCCTTCCACACCGTACATGCCTAACTGGCATATTGATTTAATTGCTTCCAAACTCAATGAAGTTAGGTAAGGTACCTGCAAGCGCCTGATCATTAATATACCACCGCGTAACATGAAGTCGATTTGTGCATCGGTGGCTTTCCCGGCATGGCTGCTCGGTCACGATCCGTCGATGCGTATTATCTGTGCCAGTTATGGACAAGACCTGTCAGATAAACTGGCGATTGACAGTCGTAAAATTATGCAGACCGACTGGTACCAGCGCGCTTTCTCCAACAGCCGTATCGCCTCTTCTAAAAATGCCGCCAATGATTTTATGACGACGAAACAAGGGAGCCGCATGGCAACTTCTGTGGGTGGTGTGATCACCGGCCGTGGTGCTGAGGTACTGATTATCGATGATCCGGTCAAGCCAGAGGATGCCTACTCTGATACCACACGAGCCAGAGCCAGCGAGTGGTTTGAGAGTACCGCTTACAGCCGCCTTAACAGCAAACAGGACGGTGCCATTATTATCATTATGCAACGCCTGCACATGGATGATCTCACCGGCCATGTTCTGGAAAAAGAAGCGTGGGATTTAGTTTCACTGCCGGCGATTGCTGAAGAAGAAACCACCCATATCTATGGCACTTTATTGGGCACAGAAAGTTTCACCAGAGCGATCGGTGAGCCATTGCATGCTGAACGTGAATCACTCGACATACTCAATAAAATGCGCGCCATGACAGGTGAATATAACTTTGCCGGTCAGTATCAGCAGTCACCGGTACCTGCAGGGGGTGCGATGATTAAAACCGCATGGCTGCAATATAAACCCGTCGATGAATTTCCAGAAACTTATACCTCAGTCATTCAGAGCTGGGATACCGCGAGTAAAGTGTCAGAGATTGCCGACTACAGCGTATGTACCACATGGGGCGTCCAAGATAAAAAGATTTATCTCATGAATGTGTGGCGTCAGCGTGTAGAGTTTCCAAATTTAAAACGCGCCGTGCTGGATCTTTGTCAGCAGTATGAACCCACAAAAATACTCATAGAAGACAAATCATCAGGCATTTCACTGCTGCAGGATTTAAAGCAAGCCAATATCTACCAGGCTGTCGCCTGTAAACCCGAAGGGGATAAGAAAATGCGCTTGCATCAGCAATCCATACTGTTTGAATCCGGCCAGATATTTTTACCGGATAAAGCGCCATGGCTTGCTGATTTTGTGCATGAGCTCACAAGCTTTCCGGCATGCAAACACGATGATCAGGTTGACTCTGCAACACAGGCATTAGCAGAAATTCGTCAACTGCTGGATGAGCCGGGTGGGCTGTGGGCTTATTATAAGATGATGAATGAGGAAAAAATGCGAGCAGAAGGCAGGTAAATGATGAAAAATATGCATGGCTGTCTAGCACTACGGCGGCATTCATATTTGGTAAAACAGGCTTAATATTCTTTTCCATTGCTTATAGCTGCAGTAACAGCAGCTAAACTGTCAGTCTGATAATTGCTTAATTTATTTAAAAGCTTATTAGGCGCAAATCTACAAACCTTGTAGTGATAGGAGGTTTGGTAATCACTTGATATGTTAGATAAATAACATGGTTGGTAAGTAACCACAGCAGACATAGCAATATTGAACAAATCACTTATTTAACGCTAATATTGTTTCGTCATTAGGTAGTAGCT
>JBKJPJ010000075.1:0-14340 GCA_046595225.1 Saccharimonadales bacterium (SeqCode) | reverse complement strand
AGGGGCAACATCAGAACCGGATTCATTAACGGGGCCGATGATGTAACTTGGCACAAACAACCCGACGGTGGCACTACTACTGGCTGGATAGTATTCGTTTAACCATTTCATGAGCTGTATAAAGCGGGGGCTTAACGCAGTTATGCCGACAGTTTGTTCAATCGGCTTAGTTAGCATTCGCGGTTTAGCAGTTTTGCGAACCACTACCCCGAGGCTATGAATGCTTTTAAGTGGAACCTGGACTACCTGTCCTATAGCCAAAGACAGTTCCGACTGGTAGGTCAGAGCTGTCGATCCCTTATAAGTGGGGCTACTAATAATCACCTCATAGTAGTTCATAATCCCATTATAGTGAGCCGCTTAGCATTAAACGAATTATTAAAATATAGTTGCGCGGACGTAAACTATGGGCGTATACTTAACGTTGTTCGAATAACAATAAAGGGCTTATGTTAGACGTATTTATTACATCCCGTGTGCGACGAAAGATCATAGTGGTATATGCAAAGTACCCGGACTTTAAAACGCATGTCCGTGGCTTGGCTAAGCTGATTAAAGAAGACGCCGGCAACATACAGCGCGAACTTAAGCGCCTAGAAAAAATCGGTTTTCTGATTTCTGAAAAACAGGGAAACACGAAAGTTTATTACACCAACAAGCATTTCGCTATCTTCAAAGAACTCCAAAGTATTGTGTTGAAATCACAACGTACCAATCAAAAGAAGCCTTCAATCTCTTCCAGCTAAGTCCCTCAGCTAAGATGATACTTGTGTTCCTTTCTCTGTTAATGTACAATTTACCCCTATGATACAAGTAACCCGTAAAGATTCTAAAGAATCACTCGAGAACCTACTCCGCCGTTTTACCCGTAAAGTACAGCAGTCTGGTGTTATTGCGGTAGCCAAACAAGGGCAATATTTCGAGAAACCTCTGAGCAAACGTGACCGCCGAACTAAAGCGATTATTCGCCGCGAACGCAAGAACATCAAGCTCAAAAAGATGAAACTCGGCCAACGCTAGCGTCAAGGCTAGGCCATCTGATACACTTGGGTTAAATATGAGTTTGAAACTACAGGTTGAGCAAGATTTGAAAACCGCGATGCTGGCTGGTGACAAAACCCTAGTCATGACGCTCCGAGGGTTAAAAAGCGTTATTTTGAATGAGGAAATTGCCGGTGGTTTGCGCGAGACTGGTTTAGCTGATGACAAGATCCTACAACTCTTTGGCAAAGAAGCGAAAAAACGTCAAGAAAGTGCTGATTTATACACCCAAGGTGGAAACGCCGAACGGGCCACCGCCGAACTCGAAGAAAAAGCTGTCATCCAGAAGTATTTGCCGGCTCAGCTATCTGATGAGGAAATCACACAACTGATAGATGAAACGATTACCTCCACGGGAGCCAACAGCCCACAACAGATGGGACAGGTAATTGGTGTAGTAAAGCAAAAGGCGGGTGCTACCGCTGATGGCGCAATGATTGCGAAAATAGTCAAAGACAAGCTAAGCGCATGATAATTTTTATGGGTGTCGCTGGAGCGGGCAAAAGTGCCCAGGGCCGTATGCTGGCCGATGAACTGGGGTTACCGTGGTTATCGACCGGTGAGTTCCTACGGATGCTGCTGAGCGGTCAAGACCGTAAAGATATGGTTAGCGGCAAATTGCTCAGCGATCAACAGACTATTGCCCTGGTGCATAAAATCTTCTCTGTTATCGACATTAAAGAAGAGTTCATTCTGGACGGATTCCCGCGGACTATTGCTCAGGCTGATTGGTTAGTGAGCCAGGCCAAAGCTGGTTTACTCGATGTAACGGGTATTTTTCACATCACCGCCGACAAAAAAGTGGTTCAAGAACGACTTCTTAAGCGTGGTCGCCCCGATGACAATGAAGATGCCATCGAAGAACGGTTCACCGAGTACGAAACTACTATTGTGCCAATTGTTAAACGCTTTGCTGAAGCCGGGGTACCGGTCTATGAAATTGACGGCAGCCAACCAGTTAATGCCGTCCACAGTGATATCCTCAAAGCCCTTGGAGGCTAGGTACTATATGCCGATGATGACCAAGGTTAAAACCGAACAAGAACTACTGGCCATGCGTGAGAGTGGCAAGATGTTAGCCACGGTCCTATCTAAACTCAAAAGTTCACTCCAGGCGGGGATGAGTACTAAAGATTTGGCTGAGATTGCCAAGCAGGAACTAAAAGTTCTTGGTGGTTTGCCCACCTTTCTGGGTTACTACGGGTTTCCCGACGTGGTTTGTGTGTCAATTAATGACGAAGTGGTGCATGGGATTCCTTCACCCAAAAGAATCATTCAGGACGGCGACATTGTAAGTATGGACTTCGGCGTAACCTATAAAGGGATGATAACCGACGCCGCTATAAGCGCAATTGCCGGCACGGCCAGCCCTAAAGACCAAGCTCTGCTAATGACAACCGAACAGTCCATGCACAAGGGAATCGAACAGCTAAAAAATGGTGTTAAGACTGGTGATATTGGCCAAGCCGTAGAAAATGTTTTGGCGGCTAAGCATTTAGGTATTATCAGGGACTTTGTAGGGCATGGTGTCGGTCATCAGCTGCATGAAGAGCCTAATGTGCCCAATTACGGTCCTAAAGGCCACGGTCCCGCCCTAAAAGCCGGCATGACTATAGCCATAGAGCCGATGGCAACCTTAGGTAAAGAAGCTGTATACGTGGGCACTGATGGCTGGACCATACTCACCGAAGATGGCAGCCGCGCCGCCCACTTTGAACACACCGTACTGGTGACTAACACTAGCTACGAGATACTCACTCAATTATAGGTTCCTGTGTAGTTTCCGGCGTAAAATGATTGCTGGAAATTGCAAATACCCAAGGGTTAGCGGTATACTGCCTGCATGCGCGAACAGTCGCCGACTTGCTATTTCGGCTTAGATATTGGTACTAGCACCGTTCGGTGCGTTGTGGGTATGGTTGATTCTGACGACCCTACAAAGCTATCTGTTATTGGTCATGGCAGCGCTCCAAACATGGGCATGCGAAAGGGTGTAATTGTTCATGGCAATGACGTAGTAGAAGCAATTCTTCATGCAATAACAGAGGCCGAACGGGTCTCTGGCATGCAAATACGGAGTGCCACCGTCAATGTTAACGGCTCGCAGGTCAACGGAATGAACTCTAGAGGGGTAATTGCCATAAGTGCCGCCAACCGTGAAATTACCACCGAAGACCGCTTACGGGTAGAAGAAGCTGCCACCATTGTGCAGCTCCCGGCCAACCGCGAAATAATCCAGGTTTTTGCTAAAAACTACCGTTTAGACGGCCAAGATAACATCAAAGACCCCGTTGGTATGCAAGGGGTACGCTTGGAGGTAGACACTCACATCGTCACCGCCGCCACTCCTAATGTGAAAAGTTTGGATGCAGTCCTAGAAAAGACGAATATTATTGCCAATCATCACACGGTTGGTAGTTTGGCCGCCGCCGAAGCCGTCCTCAACCGTCAGCAAAAAGAATCAGGTACGTTATTACTGGATATAGGTGCCGGAACCACAAATATGGCAGTATTAGAGGACGGTGAGGTTCAACACGTAGCGGTCCTTCCCATCGGTGGTATTCATATTACTAACGACTTGGCTATTGGCCTTAAAACAGATTTAGAAATTGCCGAGAAAGTTAAAATTAACCATGCCAGTGTCGATCCGGTCATTAAAAAAACTATGGTTAACGTTGACCATGATGGTAAGCACTACCAGTTCTCGCCCGAAGATGTGCATATGATTACCAGTGCCCGGGTAGAGGAATTATTAGAATATGTTGATAAAGAACTCAAAAAGATTCATCGTTCCCGTAAACTGCCTGGCGGAGTCGTGTTGGTAGGGGGTACCGCTAAGTTACCAGGTATGGCTGACTTTACAAAAGAACACCTGCAATTGGCTGCCCGGGTGGGTAATTTGCAACCGCTCAACGGGCTGATTGACACCGTACAGGAGCCTGACTTCTTTACAGCTGTTGGCCTGATGATGTTGGATACATTATTGTTACCTGCTGGCGACATCGGCACACGCGGTAAACCTAATGCTAAAGTCTTTGGACTAATTGATGGGCTCGTGCGGCGCTTCAAGAGCTAATCTGTTACTCATCTACTGATTGAATAGTCATTATATATGGGGTATACTCCAGCATATAGCTTCTAAAGGAGAGTGTCTGACATGCCACAAGTTGCGCCAGCCATAGAAACATTTGCAAGTATCAAAGTAGTGGGAGTCGGTGGAGCCGGTGGGGCCGCTGTTAACCGCATGGTAGATGCCGGTATTCAAGGCGTCGAATTCGTGGTTATTAACACCGATGCCCAAGCCTTGCATCACTCTAGAGCCCAAACAAAAATTCATATTGGAAACGAAACTACCCGCGGTTTAGGTGCTGGGGCCAACCCCAGTGTTGGTGAAAAAGCTGCCAAGGAATCGATGGATGATATTAAAAAAGCCGTCGAAGGCGCTGACATGGTTTTTGTTACGCTTGGTGCCGGGGGCGGTACAGGAAGTGGCGCAGGACATGTAGTTGCCGAAGCAGCCCATAAAAATGGTGCCCTCGTTGTAGGATTTGCAACAAAACCCTTTGCTTTTGAAGGTGATAAGCGTCGCCGCAATGCCGAACTAGCTATTGATAAGCTGCGTGCCTCTGTAGATACTTTAATTGTTATCCCTAATGATCGTTTGCTACAGACCATTGACCGCCAAACACCATTATTAGAAGCCTTTAAGGTAGCCGATGATGTACTGCGCCAGGGCGTCCAAGGAATTTCTGATTTAATTACTGTCCATGGCCTTATCAACTTAGACTTTGCCGATGTTAAAACGGTCATGACTAATGCTGGTTCCGCTCTTATGGGGATCGGGCGAGCCAGCGGAGAAAATCGGGCGTTGCAAGCAGCACAACAGGCTATTGAATCACCCCTATTAGAAGTGTCAATTGACGGAGCCCGTGGTATTTTATTCAACGTTATTGGTGGTGAAGATATGTCGATGCACGAAATTAACAGTGCCGCCGAAGCAATCACCTCCGTAGCCGATCCTGATGCCAACATAATTTTTGGGGCCACCATCAACCCCGAGATTGATGGCGAGATGATTATTACGGTGGTAGCTACCGGCTTTGATGCTTCCTATTTTTCTAACCGGTCACAAATTCGTCAGATTCCCGATGAGCCGGCCGAAGATCCTGTTTCTAACTCAGACAACAACGCCAGTGATAGCTCCCACAGCGACGCCGATGATAAGCAAGTAGAAGATATCGACATGAAATTGCCTGATGACTCACCGCCAAAAGAGGAATTTCATAAAGATGCTCCGATGCCTAACATTTGGACGCTCGACCATGAAGAAGACAAAGGCACTCCAGACATTTCCGAAACCCTTGGAACAGTAATTGGTTCACACGAAGAAGACGAATTACAGAAACCATCATTTCTGCGCAGGCTCAAAAACCGACGTCAAAAGGATGATTCAAATGACGATTCCGACACTAAAAAGTCAAAAAATGAGCCAACAGATGATCATACTGAAACCCCATCTGATAGCCGTCATCTCCGGTAAATAATACAGCGAAAATTTGGTTGCAAAACGCTATAGGTAGAGTTATTATCCATGGTAGTAACGCTATATATAGGGCTGTATATAAGATTAGATGGCTATAAAATATAGTGTTTGTACATTCAAACTGAATACAAAATTTACCAATTTAGTTTGACTTGCAAGTCAGATTTGGTAAAAAGGAGTGCACAATGAAATGCAGTCAATGTCAGCAGGCTGATACAAAGGTTATCGAGTCCCGCGATGTGTCGGAGGGTGATGCAATTCGCCGCCGCCGTGTCTGTACCAATTGCGAACATCGCTTTACTACCTATGAGCGGACCGAACGCCCACAGATTATCGTGATAAAAACCAATGGTACCAGGGAACTGTTTAACAGAGATAAACTTTTGACTGGTCTGTATAGTGCTTGCGAGAAGACACCCGTTAGCAATCTCCATCTGGAAAGATTGGTGGCCGACATAGAGAAAGAAATCTATGATTGTCGCGATCAGGAGGTAGCCTCGGCTGCCATCGGAGATATGGTAATGAGCCGTCTTGCAGCGCTAAACGAAGTTGCCTATGTACGTTTCGCAAGTGTATACCGGCGATTCAAAGATATTGCAGGGTTCGAGCGCGAACTACTGCAAATACGCGAACGCAAGGTAGAACATGCTAAAGTACTAAAAATTTAACACAAAAACTTTACGCTAACACAGCTAAAAAATAGTAAAAACCGAGAGCTCTGATACGGAGGTGTCCCAGCTCGTAATAAGTGAGGGTAATTATGAGTCTGAGTCAACAATCAACTATTGTGGAGCATCGGCGTTTATTAACGTCACCAAAGAGTAAGGCCTATGGCCAGGTAAAATGGACCAAGCGGGATGCGTCTATTATTAACCCAATGACCAAACAAGCGGTCTTTGAGCAAAAAGATGTAGAATTTCCCGAATTCTGGTCTCAGAATGCTATTAACATTGTCGCTCAAAAATATTTTACCGGTACACCCGGTAGTGCGGAGCGTGAATCATCACTGAAACACCTTGCAGACCGCATCGTTGATACTATTACAACACAGGGTGTACAAGAGGGATATTTCGAAACTGGCACCGAAGCCGAAGATTTCCGTGAAGAACTGAAATATATTTTAATTAGTCAGCGAGCGGCCTTTAATTCTCCGGTCTGGTTCAATATTGGTGCTCCGGAACGTTCTCAGCAAGCCAGTGCTTGCTTCATTTTGGCGGTAGAGGACACCATGCCGTCAATTTTAAACTGGTACAAAGAAGAGGGAATGATATTTAAGGGTGGTTCCGGGTCTGGAATCAACCTCAGTACTATCAGGTCATCTGTTGAAAAATTAGGCAAGAGTGCCGGTACTGCCTCGGGCCCGTTAAGCTTTATGCGCGGCGCAGATGCTTCTGCCGGGGCTATCAAAAGCGGCGGTAAAACCCGCCGGGCCGCCAAGATGGTCATCTTAAATGCTGACCACCCCGATGTAGAAGAATTTATCTGGGCCAAAGCCCGTGAAGAACGTAAGGCCCGCGACCTTGAAACAGCTGGCTGGGACATGACGCTGGACGGTAAAGACATTTTTTCTGTTCAGTATCAGAACGCTAATAATTCGGTGCGGGTGACCGATGAATTTATGCAAGCAGTTGTTGATGGTTCCAGTTGGGATTTGAAGAGTGTTAAAACTGGTGCCACCGTAAAGACAATTCAAGCCCGTGACCTGATGCGGCAGTTCAGTGAGGCAGCCTGGGAATGTGCTGACCCCGGTATGCAGTTCGACACCACCGCTAACAAGTGGAACACCACGCCCAATGCCGGACGTATCAATGGCAGTAACCCTTGTAGCGAATACATGCACCTCGATAATTCAGCTTGTAACTTGGCCTCTATAAATTTACTCCGTTACTTAAACGAAGATGCCACCTTTGACATTGCCAGTTTCCGTCACACCGTAGAATTATTATTTACTGCCCAAGAAATATTGGTCGGCTACAGTGAATACCCAACAGAGAGCATTACCAAGACTGCTCGTGCCTACCGCGAACTTGGCATCGGCTATGCTAACCTCGGTGCATTATTAATGGCTCAAGGCTTGCCCTATGATTCTGACGAAGGCCGTGCCCAAGCCGCTACCATTACCGCATTATTGACTGGTCACGCCTATGCTACCAGCGCCAAGATAGCCCGAAGAGTCGGACCATTTGCTGGTTTCCACAAAGACCGCGAAGGAACCCTAAAAGTCTTGAAGATGCACCGTGAGGCTGTCTCTAACATCGATGCCAGCCTCGTTTCCGAAGAATTATTAAGTGCTGCCGCCAGTGCTTGGGACGACGCCGTCGATCTTGGGGAACTGTACGGCATCCGTAATTCGCAGGCCAGTGTTTTGGCCCCCACCGGTACCATAGGTCTGATAATGGACTGTGATACTACTGGTATTGAGCCCGATCTAGGTTTGGTAAAAGTTAAGAAGTTGGTCGGTGGCGGGACCATGAGTATCATCAACCAGACCGTGCCCCGGGCTTTGAAGTCCCTCGGTTACGATAAAAAACAGGTAAGCGATATCATCGCCTA
Source organism: Saccharimonadales bacterium (SeqCode) (assembly GCA_046595225.1). Classification (GTDB taxonomy): domain Bacteria; phylum Patescibacteriota; class Saccharimonadia; order Saccharimonadales; family OMJO01; genus CAZBRC01. Next base: position 6,203 of record JBKJPJ010000075.1, on the reverse strand, counting down.
TATTGACGAAGAGAAAACTATCATTGGTGCACCATACCTCAAGAAAGAACACGAACCGGTGTTCGCCTGTTCTATGGGTGACAATTCGATCCACTACATGGGCCACGTTAAGATGATGTCGGCGGTACAGCCTTTCATCTCGGGTGCCATTAGTAAAACGGTCAACTTGCCGGAAACGGCCACGGTGGAAGACATCGAGCAACTACACATAGAATCCTGGAAGTTAGGCCTCAAAGCCGTAGCCATCTACCGCGACAACTGTAAGGTAGCTCAGCCGTTATCAATGGCTAAGAAGGCTGTCAAAGAAGGTGCTCTTCCAGCGGTAGCGGCCGACATTTTGACTGACAAGTTCATTGTTAAAGGGGCTGTCAGACGGGAATTACCAAAGGTCCGCAATTCCAAGACCTTTAGCTTTACTGTGGCCGGCAGTCATGGCTACCTGACCGTTGGCCAATACGACGATGGCATGCCCGGCGAACTGTTCATGCGGCTCGCAAAACAGGGATCCACCTTAGCTGGCTTCATGGATGCTTTGGCTATATCGGTGAGTCATGGTTTACAGCTCGGTGTGCCGCTTAAAGATTTTGTGAAGTCCTTCACCAGTATGTCCTTTGCGCCAGCCGGGATCACTGATGATCCGGAAATCCGTACAGCCTCCTCGATTGTCGATTACATCTTCCGTCGTTTGGCACTGACCTATCTGTCATTTGACGACCGCTTGGAACTAGGTCTAGCATCTATAGACGATATGCCAGTGGCCCAAACCAGTTTGCTAGAAACTGCTTCACTGGCCGCAACGGAGGTAGCGGCAGTCATAGATACTGTAATTGCCTCAACGCCCCATATTCAAACCAAGGAACCAACCGAACTTGCTGCTCCAGCTTCACCGGGGACTACCAGTCCACCGCAAGCAACTTCTAAAGATGATGCTGCGCCACTCTGTTACAACTGTGGTAACCAAACCCAACGCGCTGGTAGCTGCTATGTCTGCAGCGCCTGCGGCAGTACCACCGGTTGCAGCTAAAATCCAAAGTGGTTGTGGTAAAATTTGGCTATGAAGATTAGTGCTTTGTACCACCCGGAGTCCGATCATGCCCGCCTAGTTACCGATTTCACCCGTGATTTCGAGCGTATTCACACCGGTCAAAAAGTAGCAATACTCAGCCTTGAAACAAAAGAAGGTGATGCGCTCTCCAGGCTCTACGATATTGTCCGCTATCCAGCCATTATAGTTACCACCAATGATGGCAAGATGCTCAAGGTCTGGGAAGGCGACATATTGCCCCTTATGGACGAAGTCGCTTCTTACATAAATAGCTAGCATAAATAGCTATCGCATCGCTACCTAGCATACCGACAGCTAGTTGCTAAACCCCAGTGCCTGGCATATAGTTGAATTACAAATGCGTTTTGGCTCAGGCCAAATAAGCGGCTATCAACCGCGAGCAGTGGGAAGAACCGGCCAGCACTTAATCGGCCTCAGTAGACCCCATCGGTAGGGCCCGTAATCGACCCCAATCAAGTCCCCAAAGGAAAAGTAGGATGGTACCGTGCCTTGTTCATTCAGCAAGAGCGCTCCTACATGGAGGGCTTTTTATTTTTTAAGCGGGATTTAATAATCCTAAAGGTGACCACAGCAACAATGAAGTTCAAACAAGGCCAGCGCCGTAAAGCTATCGAATATGAAAAGGTACTCATCCATTATTGGAAAGAGCATCGGACATTCGAAAAATCCGTCGATATGCGTCCCAAAGAGGACAGCTATGTTTTTTATGATGGCCCGCCGTTTATAACAGGGGCGCCACACGTAGGAACGCTGTTAAGCTCGATTGTTAAAGACGCCGTACCGCGGTACCAAACCATGAAGGGCAAGCGGGTAGAGCGAGTCTGGGGCTGGGATTGCCACGGGCTTCCGGCAGAAGTATTCACCGAGCAGAAACTCGGCATCCACGATCGCCGCGACATCGGGACAAAAGTGAGCCTAGAAGAGTACATCACTACCTGCCGTGACAACATGGTCCAGACCGGATCAGAGTGGGAAGACACTATTGACCGCATCGGACGTTGGGTGAACTTTAAAGGTGCCTACAAAACTATGGACCGCGACTACATGGAATCGGTCTGGTGGGCCTTCCAGAAGCTCTACAACGCTGGCAAGATCTATGAAGGCGAAAAGGTGCTACTTTATTGCACGCGCGATGCTACGCCCATCAGCAAGGCCGAGGTGGCCATGGATAATTCGTACCAGGATGTAACCGATCCATCGGTGTATGTGAAGTTTAAGTTCACCGATAAGAATGCCTATTTACTGGCTTGGACCACTACCCCTTGGACCTTGCCCTCTAACACCGCCATCGCGGTAAACAAAGACATAACCTACGCCGAGGTTGTGGTTGACGGGGAGCATCTGATACTGGCAAAGGAGCTTCTTAAAAAGGCCTTAACTGATGAGAAACACCAGTTGTTGGATTACCAGGTATTACGAACTTTTAAGGGTGAGGAGTTAGTCGGTAAGTCGTATACACCGTTGTTTGGAGAGGCCGGCAAAAACGCCCAAAACGCACATAACGCCCATAAAGTCTGGCATGCCGACTTTGTGCATGCTGAGGAGGGAACAGGTATTGCCCACGAATCTCCCGCGTACGGTGAAGAAGATTACCAGCTCAGCCGAGAACATAAATTCCCAATGAAACTGGATACCGATGAGAACGGATACTACACTAGCGGACCCTGGAAGGGCCAGCAGGTGTGGGAGGCGAACAAGCTGATTGCCAAGACGTTGCATGAACAAGGAGTAGTCTGGAAGATTGAATACATCCGGCACAGTTATCCACATTGTCACCGTTGCCACAACCGGCTGATGTACCGGGCTCACCCTAGTTGGTTCATGGATATTGCAGGCCAGCGCCAAAAAATGCTCAAAGAAAATGGTGATATCAACTGGTTTCCTAATCATATTAAAGAGGGTCGTTTTGCGCACACTGTTCAGTCAGCCCCTGACTGGAATTTGTCTCGGGACAGGTTCTGGGCCACCGCTATGCCGGTCTGGAAAGGTATCGATAAGCAAGGTAAAGAACACACCAAAGTCGTTGGCAGCTACGCTGAATTAAGAGAATTATCAGGGGTAGAACTGGAAGATTATCACCGGCCTTGGGTAGATGATGTAATATTTACAATTGATGATGTAGAGTATAAACGGATAGATAAAGTACTGGACTGCTGGTTTGAGTCCGGCTCGATGCCGTTTGCCCAGTTCCATTATCCTTTTGAAAATACTGAGAAATTTGAAGCAAATTTTCCAGGTGACTTCATTGTTGAGTATGTTGGCCAAGTCCGAGCATGGTTTTACTATTTGCATGCTGTTTCGATAGGATTATTTGAACAAAAATCGTATAAAAATGTGATTGTAACAGGTACCGTGGCGGGCAATGACGGCCGCAAGATGAGTAAGAGCTTTGGTAACTACACCGACCCTAATGAATTAATGGATTTGTTCAGTGCTGATGCGTTGCGATTTTTACTACTATCATCGCCAGTCCTCGGGGGTGAAGACTTTTCTTTGGCCGATAAAGCCGTGAGCGACGTACATCGTAAGCTTGCCATGATCTGGAATATGTACGATTTCTTTACACTCTATGCTGACGTTGATAAGTGGGATTGGGACGGATCATTAGAAGACCCCAGCGCGAAACTTGTTAATCCGCTCGATCAGTGGGTACTATCCCGGTTACACCAGTTAGCTGAACATGTAGATAGCCATATGCAGGGCTATGATATCCCGGGAGCGCTGGAGGCAGTCCTGCCGTTCATCGAAGATGCTTCCAACTGGTACGTGCGCCGTTCGCGCAAGCGTTTTTGGAAGAGCACTAACGATCAAGATAAAACCCAGGCCTACACCACGCTTCATTATCTGTTGGTACGTTTAAGCCTGGTGCTGGCGCCATTCACCCCATTCTTATCGGAGGAATTGTACCAAAAGCTTACTGGCGGTGAATCCGTTCACCTAGAGAACTGGCCGGCCAGCGGCCATGTCAACGAGATTGTTTTACAAGAAATGGCTACGGTCCGTGAGTTGATTACCGTAGGCCTCTCACAACGGGCCGAAGCTGGAATAAAGAACCGCCAACCCCTGGCGGGTGCGGCGGTGACGCTACCATTCAGCATTACTGACCCAGACAAAACAGAACTGTATAATTTGATGGCTGAAGAGCTGAACGTAAAGAAGTTAGATTGCTCCGTAGGAAAAGAAGCTGCTATCCAGATGAATCTTAAACTGACCCCTGAACTCACCCGGGAAGGGTATGTGCGGGATGTTATTCGTCAGATCCAGAGTACCCGCAAGCAAGCCGGTCTTGAGGTGGACGACCGAATTAGTCTGGCGCTTCACACGACTGACAAGGAGCTACAACAGGCAATTGAAGAGCATACGGTAGCGATTAAACACGAAACGCTGGCCACCCATCTGGTTGAAGATGTTACCGATGGCTTCGAGGCAGAATCCAAAATCGAAGCATTTACTTTGAGTATATCCCTCAAAAAGGCCTGAGACTTTACAGGGAAGTCCATCTCTGGTAGAATCCTTCGGTAACTATGAAAAAAGCCGTAATAGTAAGTGGTGGAAAACAGTATCTCGTCGCCGAAGGTGAAGAGCTCGATATTGATTTTCTTAAAGACGCCGATAAGAAGCTGAGTTTCGACAGCTTGCTGCTTGTTGATGGCGCCACTACTACAATTGGCGCACCTCTTGTTGATACCATAAAAGTCACCGCCGAAGTCATTGAAGCCGAAGTAAAAGGCGACAAAATATTGGCTATCCGCTACAAACCAAAAAAGCGTGTCCGAAAAGTACGTGGCCATCGCCAAATGTATACACGTATCAAAATCAGCAAAATTGCGTAGCTATTGATCGCAGGCGTTGCAAAATAAGCAACAGTTAAATGAGCGTATTTAACAGATCAATACTGTAAAAAATACAACAGTAGTTATTTATAGCAGGAGCGAGACTTGAGTAACAGTTGTATTACGTGGATAATAGAGCATAAGCATGAAGTCCAGCTTACAAAAATATCATCAAAAATTCGCTCGCAGCAATAAAAATTTTAAGTTGATTTTTATTGTTTTGTTATTAATTGGTTTAGGATTAGGCACAACAATTTTTGCGCGGGCTGCTTCAATCACCCAGGGCTATAAAGCAGCATCAGCATTGCCAAAAGGAGCAGTCGTCAGCCTTACAAAAGCCGGTGGCGATGAAGTAGAACAAGCGTCAATCGACAACGATGGGCTGGTAGTGGGGATAGTGGTGGATGGGCCGGACGCTCTGTTGGATGTCCAACCGCAAGGGAGTAAAGTGCGCGTAGCAGTCAGTGGTGAAGTTACTACTTTGGTAACAAATGTAAATGGAGATATTAAAGCCGGCGACCGGCTAATTGCTTCGCCGTTAGCAGGGGTGGCCTCGGTTGATTCACCGCCCGCTCCAGGGGTGAAGTACATTGCTGTAGCCAGCAGCGAGTTTAATGCCCAAAAAGCGGGTGCAAAGAAAGTTTCGGTAAAACTTTCCAATGGTGACAGTAAAGATGTCTATGTGGGCACGATTAGTGCCAAGATTCTATTGGGTAACCGAGCCCCGGGTAATGGCCAAGATAAGAACTTTCTAGTCTCCATTGCGCGGCAGATTAGTGGTAAGAATGTCAGCTTACTGCAGGTATTAACGGCTGGAGCTGTATTTGTTACCTGTTTGGTATTAACGGGAATGATTTTGTATGGGTCAATTAAAGGGACATTTGTATCACTGGGGCGTAACCCCTTATCTCGCGATAGTATTTTAACAGGGCTGATGCGGGTCGTAGTAATTGCGATTCTGATTTTATCAGGTGGTGTTGTAATTTCATACTTAATCCTTGTTTTGTAGGCAAAAAATTCTAATTTTTTTATAGTATCTCGATAGTTATCCACAGTATTCGTTATCAGGGGTCAGAAAACTGAACAAAATACTTGTACAAACAGAGGTTGGCACGCTATACTTTCTCTGGTGCATTGTAGCTGTAGGGCATTCAGCCCAGATTACAGCCCTGGGAAAATTAAACCAGTAAAATAAAAACCGCACCAAACGCCAAAAAAAGGAAATAAACACTAACACTATGGATGAGCAGCAGTGGCGCAACGAAGCCACGCTTGACGCACCGGATGCACCCGCTACTGTAACC
>JBKJPJ010000044.1:0-3714 GCA_046595225.1 Saccharimonadales bacterium (SeqCode) | reverse complement strand
TTACGAGCAATATGCTACCACAAATTCTAACAATAAGCACTAAGATTATATTAAGACTTTACAAATCAGACTATTAGTGCTTTAATACATTTATAGAAAGGAGTCTTAAGCTTATGTATGGATCAGTACTCGGTGCTTCAGTAACCGCAGGTTCAGTTGCTCTTCTGCCTAACACAGGTAGTAGCAAGTTAACGTTAGGCCTAACGATCTTCACATTAACTGTTGGTGTTATCATCACAGTTATATCTGTTGCACGCGTTATTGCAGCCAAAATGTTTGCCTAAATCAGTTTAACTGAATTAGCTTACAGAAATTATAAAGCAGGCCGCCGGATTATATCTGGCGGCCTGCTTTAATGTACGCATAATGTAGGCGAGGAAGATTAAAACTTAATCTTTTTTTAGCAGCATCGAAGTTATTCAAAACCGTCTTGTTTTGGTCTTGGATAGTAAAACGCAGTGTTACTGGATTTACCGCCTCGTATCTTTTGCCTGACAGTAGCTTAAGGCTATAGGTAGATTGACTTTGAGTGGGCGGTTTGGTGTCAACTCCCAGATTTACAATCCTACTATTAGATCGACCTGACTTTCTGTATGTGTATATACCGATAGCCGTCGTTAGTAACACTACTACAGCTAATGTAAGGATTGTTATTTTTTTAATGACAAACCAACCATGAGAATTGTTAGTTTTTAAAACTCCAATCTTTTTGCCACTGACGCATTTGCAGTATTTCTTTGCTTTGAGCCGTTACGATTGCAACCGTTAAGGATTTTACCTCCTGATGCTGGGCATTGGCCGTACCGCTTGAAGTCATATTGATTGCTGCCTGATGATGCATAATCATTTGCTCAAGAAATGCTTTGTCGAAGTCATCGCCAGTTTTATTTTTTAGTGCCGACAACATGCCGGCATTGCTATCTTCCATACCCATGGCACTGTGGTCTATCATGGCTGAGCCACTGCTTGCAGGATAGCCCCAGGTTTTCTGCCAATCGGTCATATTGGATATTTCACTTGTCTGAGCGGTTACAATATCCTGGGCGAGGGTTTTAAGCTCTTGATGTTTGGCGGTAGTCAGTGCTATGTTCGCCATGTCTACTGCACCTTGGTGATGACCAATCATATTAGACAGAAACAAACGGTCATATTCTTCGCCCTTTAAGGCAAAAAACTGTTTGTAGTCGGTTGATGAAGTGTCGGGCTGTATAGTTGTTTGTAAACTGGATGTCTTCATATTCATATTGTCCTTTTTATCGCCGCTGCTGCGGTTGGCTGCATAGCTCGTAATACCGGCTATCGCTACAATTACCGTGACTGTGGTGATGATCAAATTTTGTGTATTTTTCATAGATTTCCTCCGAAAGTTAAGTAGTTAAATAGTTAAAAACCATCAATTCTACACGCGGATGACACTATACAACAAAAATAAAGGAACTTTAGCTGGGGGGTCAGGATTGTTGGCAGATATGAGCTGAATATCGCTGGTGTGGAAATACGGTGCTTGGACTTGTATGTAATACGGCGGCTCAGGTTCTTTATCATCTTTTTGACTAACATCTTGGAGTAGATCTTCTTTATTAACTACCATCGTTGTACAGAGTGTTGTACAGGTCTGTGACGAATTAGGTAAACTAGTAGAGCCACCATGATTCATTCCATTTATTGCACCTGGCATTTGCAATGCAGCTATATGATTGAACTGTCCGGCAACAATAAATAGAAACGTGCCAAGGCTGGTAATAGTGATGCGAACAATTTTCTCCATACCGATAGTATACCTGGTCAGCTAAGACTATGCACATAGTCAGTCTGGTGGTAGGCGATACTTGACAGGATACCCCTATGGGGTATTAAATTAAGATATGATTATCGAAATTAAACGACGAGCACTTCATCGAACTAAAATCCTTCAGGGCCAGCTGAAGGGCATTGAGAAGATGATAGACAATGAAGAATATTGTATGGACATATTGACCCAGAATCTGGCTATACAGAAGTCCCTATCCTCGCTTAATAAACTGATTCTGGAGAACCACTTGCGCACACATATTGGTGATATGTTGGGTAGCAATGACGAGGAAGTAAAGGAGAAAGCCTATGAAGATATGCTTAAGCTCTATGAGCTTCATAGTATACGTGGAAGATAATTAACCAATAAGGAAGATTTATGATGTACGTTAGATGCGATTATGTAAGGAAATTGAGTGAATAATCATTCAGATAATCGAAAGGGCATTGTATGAACCATAGTAATAATGGCCATGATCACCATGCCATGGTGATGGAAGGTGGTGGCTCGTTTTGGCAACGCTTCAAAATGAGCATGACCATGACTATGGGCATGGATCATGCCGGACTTGCCGGACGAGCTATGGCCAAAATGATGGAGCTAGATATTAGGCGGAAGTTTTTTTTCTCGCTAATAGTATCTGTCCCGATTATTGCCTACTCACCCGTCGGGGAAAAGCTGCTTGGGTTAACCTTGCCAGCGCCAATCCCGGTTTCTTGGATTTTATTTATCTTAACAACCCCTGTATTTTTTTATGCTGGTTGGATATTTTTATATTCCAGCTACCATGCGCTGAAGCAGAAAACACTCAACATGGCTGTGCTTATCGCCGTTGGTATTACCGCTGCTTATGGTTTTAGTGTTTTACTAACAGTTACCGGTGGGAAAGATTCATTTTATGAGGCGGCTGCGCTACTTATAACTTTTGTATTGTTCGGTCACTGGATGGAAATGAAGTCCCGTCGTGGCACTACGGATGCATTGCAGGCCTTATTTGACCTAGTACCTCCAAAAGCCAGACTTTTTAAAAACGGCAAAGAAATTTTGGTAGCTACTTCAGAGATTCACGTTGGTGACATACTCATCCTAAAGCCTGGTGACAAAGTGCCCGTTGACGGTAAAATTATCAGTGGAGAGACATCAGTGGATGAAGCCCTCGTGACCGGTGAGTCTCTGCCCGTAGTTAAGGGCAAGAATGACATGTTAATAACCGGCTCAATTAACGAATCGGGCTCAGTTCGATTTGAGGCAACCAAAGTTGGTAGTGATACCGCTCTGGCTCAGATTGTCAAAATGGTAGAGACGGCCCAAAACTCCAAAGCACCTGGCCAGCGGCTTGCAGATAAGTATGCTGGCTATTTAGTCATACTTGCTATTAGCGCAGGCATAATCACTTTTGCAGTCTGGCTGATTGCAGGACACTCCGTTATTTTTGCGCTCACTTTAGCGATATCCGCTGTCGTGATTGCTTGCCCAGATGCATTGGGATTGGCTACGCCGACAGCCGTGGCGGTCGCTACTGGCATCGGTGCACGACACAACATTCTTATTAAAGATGCATCAACACTTGAACAGACGTCAAAGATTCAAGCTGTTGTATTAGATAAAACCGGTACCCTAACCGAAGGCAAACCAAAGGTTACAGATATAGTGACAGCCAACGGCTTTAGTGAAATCGATGTACTTCGTTATACCGCAGCGGCAGAACTAAATTCTAACCATCCACTGAGTAAGGCGGTCATTGACGCCGTTGCCAAAAAGAAAGCTAAAGTACCGACAGACGTCACCAAGTTTATCTCTATTTCTGGGCATGGCGTCCAGGCCAGAGTGGACGGAAAGCTTGTGCTGGTCGGTACTTTTAAACTAATGAAAGATAAGAAAGTTACTATTGAAGCCATGCAAACTCAAGCTGACAAACTGCT
>JBKJPJ010000065.1:0-2521 GCA_046595225.1 Saccharimonadales bacterium (SeqCode) | reverse complement strand
CGTTACCGATGTTAATGGTTGGTCTGCCAGCTCCACCGACGGTGGCAGGTAACGGTTGTCCGAACAGCAATCCTTTGATAGATTTTTTGTACCATTCAACCGAAAATTCCAACTTGTTGAAAACAGTTGCATCCAAACCAACGTTTATGATTTTGTCTTCTTCCCAACTTGTGGCAGGGTTACCAATTGATGCTTCACGAAAACCGCGTACGCTCGAGCCGTTCGTACCGCCAATATCGTAGTATGAATCGCCGGGGCCACCACCAAATAAGGTAAACTGGTTGTTAGCGCTTACGTTAGCTGCGGATCCTAATATACCCCATCCACCACGTAACTTAAGGTCATTGATCCATGATATGTTCTTCATGAATGCTTCATTTGAAATTCTCCAGCCTACAGTAGCAGATGGGAAAACACCATACCGGCTTTCCGGACCAAAAACTGAAGATCCGTCTCTTCTTACAGTAGCACTTAACAGGTACTTGTCGTTATAGCTGTAATCAACGCGGCCGATAAGTGAATAGAGTGAATTTTGGTAGGCACCGCTGAAGTTATTTTGACCAGTTGGGCTACCATTATTCAAGTTCCTGAAATTGGGATCGTCACTAAACAAGTTATTTCTCGTTCCACCTACGCTACGTCCATAATAGTCGATAGCCTCTGTAGCAGCAAACACCTTTAGGTTATGCTTTTCGGCAAAAACATTAGAGTAGGTTATACTGTTGGTCCAGGTCCAGTTCCTATTATAATAAGATCCCTCACCATAGCTATTTTGTCCAACATTCTCGGGGTTTTCATATGTTCTGAAGCCAAAGTAGTAATAGTAACCGAGGTTCAAAGTGCCCCCGAAGCTGCTTCTTACCGTGAAATGTTTTGCAATATCAACTTCGCCATACACATTTCCCTGAACGTCCCACTGATTCCCTTTGTTGTCTTTCGCCCTTATGCGACTGGCAACTGGGTTAGTTCCCTGACCTAATCTTGCACCTGCACCACCACCATAGTTTCCTTTTATATCATACACCGGCACAATCGGCTGGGTACGATACGCGTTTGAAATTTCATTGCCCTCGCTCTGATTTCCAATCTGTGGGTTATCACGATTGAACGCATAAAAGTTTTCCCCGAAACGAATATTCTTTTTAACGTTAAACTGTGTATTCATCCTGGCTGAATACCGCTTAAGATAAGTGTTCAGCAAGGTACCCTGTTGATTGAAGTAACCTAGTGAAAACAAATAGGTAGACTTTTCACCGCCGCCGCTGGCAGTTAGTGAGTGGCTTTGGATAGGGGCCGGCTTAAAGATCTCATTAAACCAGTCAGTTCCCTGCTTATTCGCTTTAACTATTTGATAAGCAGGCTTAGTAAAGTCAATGTTGTATTTGCCCGCATCAACTGCAGGATCACCTTCAAAGGCACCACTTGGCAAAATATAGTCAGGCAATACTGGGTTTGCACCATTTCCATATTGTGGATGACTTGGGTTACCGGTTACTGGATCAACCTGGCCTGAGTTGCGGTAAGCTAACCAGGTAAGATCTGCCATTTCTTGCGGATTTAATAAATTAAATCCACTTTTTAATGGTCTTTGCGTGCCATAATACGCATCGTAAGTTAAAGTTGCTTTACCTGATCTACCTTTTTTGGTGGTAACAACTATTACGCCGTTAGCGCCACGTACACCGTAAATTGCAGCAGCACCGGCATCCTTCAACACCTGGATCGATTCAATGTCGTTAGCGTTTAGGTTTGTCAAGCTAGCCTGAACACCATCTACAACCACAAGTGGATCAGCGTTGCCAAACGATGTAATACCGCGAATACGGATATTACTTCCGGAGCCAGGTTGTCCTGAAGTAATAATGTTTAACCCTGAAGCCCTTCCTTGTAACATTTGCTCAGGGCTGCCTGCAGGTACAGCTTTCAGGTCTTTAACATTTACAACCGCTACTGAGCCGGTTATGTCTTTCTTTCGCTGCGAGCTGTAACCCGTAACTACTACTTCATTTAAATTCGATATGTCTTCTTGCAGACTGATATCGAAATTAGATTCAGCACCAATGGTAATTTCCTTTTTGCCAAAACCTATCGACGATACGGTAAGTTTGGTTTTACCAGCTGGAACATCGATTGAGAAAATTCCATCATTGTTTGTGAAACCTCCAATTGTGGTGCCACTAACCATAACGGACGCACCTGCAACAGGTTGCTTGTTTGGTCCGGTGACTTTGCCCGTTACTTTTTTCTGTGCGAAAAGAGAGCCCGAAATGAGGGCCGTAAGCATAAAGCACAGTAATGCCTTAGCTACGTAATTTTTGTTTAACATAAGCAGAGCGGTCGTTTTAGTTTAAAAAGAATAAAAGAAAATGACTTATTAACTATTCATTAATAATCGGCAGCAATTTATAGTATTATTTTATCAAACAATCAACACTTGAAAAAATTTAGTTAAATACCCTAAAGTTTCGAGGTTTAGCCCTATTTAAGTGAAATCTGGCCCAATATGGTCGGACAGTGTAAT
>JBKJPJ010000123.1:0-2627 GCA_046595225.1 Saccharimonadales bacterium (SeqCode) | reverse complement strand
CTTTATAGATGACACTCCAGGCATAACAGTCAGTGACTTACGTACGAAAGCCCGGCGCGAAGCCCACCAAAAACAACTTGGTCTGATAATTGTGGATTACTTACAGCTCATGAGTGGAGGCAGCCGGTTTGGCGGCGATGGAAACCGAGTTCAAGAAATAAGTGAGATATCTCGGGGACTAAAGGGCGTGGCGAGGGAACTTAATGTTCCGGTTATAGCGCTAAGCCAATTGAGCCGTTCGGTAGAAAGTCGCAGCCCACAAATTCCTCAGCTCCAAGACCTCCGTGAATCAGGCTCTATCGAGCAAGATGCTGATGTTGTGGCCTTTATTTACCGGGAAGATTACTACAACCCAGAGACCGAACGGAAAAAAATTACTGATATATTCATTAAAAAACACCGGAACGGGCCTACAGATAACATTGAACTATATTTTGACCGTGAAAAGCAACGATTCAGTGGCGTAGATACCAAACATAGCACTCCGTTTGATTGAAATTACTGATATACTGGTAATTAAATGAAGGCGTTTAGGCAGTGGGTGAGCGATAGGTGGCGTGCACTAGTTGCAATTATTATTTGTAGCCTTTTAATTACAGCTTTATTTACCATTCGTTTGCACTCACTAACGCCGGCTGCCAGCTCCTCTGAATTTAATGCCGCACAATCCACCCAGGACTACCATCAACTCATAAATAACCCGGCTTTTACTCCGCATAGGGTGGTAAGTTTTGGACTCCATATACTGCACGGCGATAATCTCTTTACATTGCGATTAGTCAGCGCACTCTTTGCTACCGCAATAATCATGAGTTTCTATTTATTAGTGAAGTTTTGGACAAGTTCGTATATCGGCGCCCTATGCACGGTGTTGCTGGCTACTTCGGCCTGGTTCTTGCATTATGGCCGTTTAGCGACCCCAGATATTTTATATGGAACGCTGATTATTGTTATTGCGCTCGGTGTGAGCTTAGAGCACTCACCGTGGCGCAAGATAACTTTATTTGCTTTAATCTGCTCAAGTGCCTTGGCATTGTATATTCCGGGCCTCATTTGGTTTATGGTAGCGGGGCTTATTTGGCGTAGTAAATTACTACTAAAAGAATTGAAAAAAATACCCCGTGGCATCGCAGTGGCTTATGCGGTTCTTTTTCTTGCACTGTTACTACCACTGGGACTGGCAATTGCCAAAAATTTCAGTTTGGGCCAACTATTTTTAGGTTTACCCGCTACTTACCCAAATTTACTAGAATTACTGCGTCGATTCGGCAATATACCGGTGCAGATATTCTTGAGGGGGCCGGCTAATCCCACACTATGGTTAGGCAGACTGCCGTTATTAGACATCTTTACGGCTATTATGACCGTGTCAGGATTGTATGTAGTCATTCGGAAATGGCAATTTGACCGCTCAAAATTATTGTTAGGAGCATTGTTACTCAGTACTGTTTTAATAGCTTTGGGTGGTGCCGTACAAATGAGTATTCTCATCCCTTTAATTTATAGCTTAGCCGCGATAGGCATAGCTTATATGATAGAAGAATGGCTCAGTGTATTTCCACGAAATCCTCTGGCCCGGAATATCGGTATGGCACTTATGCTGATTGCGGTTGGCGCTTCCTGTTTCTATAACCTGCAACACTACTTTGTGGCTTGGCCTAATGCTCCAGCAACGAAAGCGGTCTACACCAATAAGCTGCCCTAATAGTTAAAATTTGCTAAACTATACCCAGGCAATAAAGGAGTGAAAAATTTATGAGTAAGTTTGACCAAGCAAAGATGTTGTTGAAAGTTAAGAAACTACAAAAAGAACTGCAAAAAATGATTATCACTGTAGAAAAAGGTGATGGCGCCGTTCAAGTGGAAATTACCGGGGAACAAAAAATTAAAAAGATTCATATCGACCCAGAAGCTGTCGACACCGATGACATCGGAGAGCTGGAGCGCTGGCTAGAAGACGCCGTAAAAGAAGCCATCCAAGAGAGCCAAAAAATTGCTGCTGAGAAGATGCAACCGATGATGGGCGCCCTCGGTGATTTAGGGTTATAGCAAAAACATGGACTGCTCATGAGTAGGGTATTACCGGCAGCTTTAGAGAATTTAATAGAATCTTTAGGAAGTTTACCAGGCGTTGGACCTCGTACTGCGGAACGATACGCCTATTTTTTACTTAAGGCCGATCCCAGGAATGCGAAACAATTAGCCAACACCATGGACAATTTGCATGCCGGTATAGAACTGTGCCAAAAAACCTTTGCTTTAATAGAAAAAGGACAGGGTTTCAGCCCTTTATATAGTGATCCGTCACGTGATAAAACTGTGGTAGCAGTAGTTGCAGACCCTTTTGATATCGTCGCTCTAGAGAAAACAGATCATTTTAAGGGTACCTATCATGTCCTGGGGGGTTTGATTTCTCCGATTGATGGTATTAACCCAAACCAACTCCACATAACTGAACTGGTCAAACGGATCAAAGCTGACCATGTCAAAGAATTGATTATTGCCACTAATGCCAGCGTTGAAGGTGAATCTACTGCGCTCTATATTCAGCAGCAGATTGGTAATCAAAAAGTGGCCATTACGCGCTTGGCCCGTGGACTGCCGGTTGGGGTCGATTTGGAATACGC
>JBKJPJ010000107.1:0-11220 GCA_046595225.1 Saccharimonadales bacterium (SeqCode) | reverse complement strand
ACATGGTTTATCGCTCAGACAAATGACCGAGAATGCACTAAGGCCAATTGCTGACGGCCGTGAAGAAGTTGGTCGCCGGGTTAACGAGCGTGTTGAGAACGAGACACCCAATATTCTTAGAAAAATAGGAGGGATCGCCTTAGATAGTTTAGGAGTACGTACTATTTCGGAGTGCACTGATGAAGCCAGAGAAACGTATGAAGCGGATGTCTTATCCGGAGCCGGACACAGTGGTTACAACGGATATGTACCGGAAATAAAAAAATTGATGGTTCGTGATATGCGATTTGATACGGTAACGGGTGATAGGTTAGAAGAACAGATAGGCTTACCAGGAGTGTACATTAATCATTTTGTCATCCAGGAAGCAATCCGACGCCATGGTGTAGAAACAGAAGATATGGATAAAACTGCATTACATGGCACACAATTTTTAGTTACTGATGATCTTATTGATTTTGTAGCTTTGTTAGACACTGTTGCAGGTGAAGAATGGCGACAAAACATATTTCTGGGAGAGAAAGTTGCAGCAGATTATATGAAAGATTATAGCAAGGTACGTGCTGAAGCTCTCCAAAGGCAAGAAGGTCTTAAAGATATTGCCGCTACGGTAGCCGTCTATATTATGGACATTGCAGCTGATGGGGTAGATAAGCGAAAAGCACCTGCAATGGTTGAAGAGTTTGTAAAGTCGCTCTTATTGGATATTGCGAAACAGGATCCTGCTGTAGCTGTACAAATTTTTGACCAGCAAACTTCCGATGGCTTACAAGAAGTGGCTTTTCTGGAATCAATTGGTCAGGATGAAGCTGCATTTGAACGTATGCAACTCGTCGAAGCCCAGGCCCCAGGCGGCGGCTACTGCGGTGCTGGCAGTTGCGGTTTGGAAAGAGTAAATGTAGCTTCAAAAGAAGGTAAAGAGTTGGTAAAACAACTTAAAGTAGAGGCAGGAGATAAAGTAGTAAAAGATAAAGAACGAGCCTGTAAGTGTGGCAGCAAAAGCGTGGTATATGCGTATAATCCCAACAAGGTAAATAAATATTGTGAGGATTGTAAACGTTTTGAGAGTAAGAAAACCACAGGAATATGAATAAAGTTAGCATAAAGCGGGTTGGTATTTTTAGTGGCAGTTTTGACCCGGTTCATGATGGGCATATTGCTTTTGCCGAAGCCGCTATTAAGCAGTGCAAATTAGATAAAGTGTTCTTTTTAGTTGAGCCGCGTCCCCGGCGCAAGCAGGGAGTTAAAGCCCTGGAACATCGCAGTGCAATGGTGCGTATCGCCCTTAAGCATCACCCACATTTGGGCAGTATTTTATTGCATCAATCCCGTTTTACCGTTCAAGATACTATGCCGGTCCTCCAAGCACGTTTTAAAGGAGCCGAGTTGTTTATGTTATTGGGCGACGATTTCTTTACTCACTTATCCAGTTGGCCACAGCTTGATGATTTAGTGAATAGCGTACGGTTTATTGTGGGAACACGCAGCCACAGCAGAAGCGAGATCGACCGCCATGTCCGCAACATAGAAAAAACCAAAGGCCTGAGTTTTAATTTCCACCTTATTACAACACCGGTTTCTAGCCAATCATCTAGAGCTATTCGCCAGCAATTCAAGAAAAACCAGCCGGTTACGGGCTTGGCCCCAGATGTACAGCGCTACATACTGCGCCATCAACTTTATGCGTCTAAGCCAAAGTCGTAGTGGTTCTGTAAGTAGGCAAGGTGTTTCTGGCGGTATTTTTTAAATTCACTCTTTTTAAGGCCATTTTTACGGATGAAGGCGCCAATTTTTTCACTGCCAATATAATGCGGCATAACCACGTAGCTGGCGCCTTTTTCATACAGTTCACCAGCTTCACCAACTGTTTCGGCATGCAAGATTATCACTGCTTTAGGGTTAATCTTTTCTAAGAGTGTAAGCAGGAACATATTGCTGGAGTGATCGCTTATGGTCGAAACAATTAATTTGGCTTTATCCAAACCAGCTTCTTCTAAAAGTTCAATGTCAGTGGCATCACCGTATAGGTAGGGCTGCTTCTGATGTTCTAAGCGGTCAATGACTTCGGGGTCGTAATCGATAATTATGTACTTCTTTTTGAGCCCTTCAAATACTTTTAAGAATTCATGGCCACCCTTCTGATAACCAAACAGTACTAAGTCGTAATGTTGCCGTGATTCCTTTTCAAAATGTTCCTTCCGCTGTTCAAATAAGGTCAGGGTCCGCTCGAGGAATACGTAAAGCTGGTCGGCGTAAACAATCAGATAACTAGAGACTGCAATACTTATGAGTGCTACGAGCGTAACAATACTCACTAAATCATCGGATACTAAGTGCTGTTTATTGCCTAAGATAACAAATACTAACGAAAACTCACTAATCTGGGCCATAGCAATGGCCGTCTTAAAGCTTGTGCGTTTGGTATACCCCATTAGTCCCATGATGGTGAGGATAATAACGGGTTTAAGGACGATTACAATTGCGCTACACATGATGATTGCAGGGACCAGTTTCTGGAAGTGACCAAAGTTTAATTGGGTACCGAGCGTTATAAAGAAAACTACAATAAAGAAATCCCGTAAGGGCCGTAACCGGGCGCTGATTTCTTGGGTGTAGGGCAACGAAGCCAAGGCCATACCCGCCAGTAAAGCACCGATCTCTAAGCTAAACCCGGCTTTTTCAAACAGGGCGGCCGTTCCGAATCCCCAGCCTACCGCAAACAAGAATAAAAACTCTTGGCTTCCAGCAATTAATTTACTCAGGCGAGGTAAAATGACGTTCCCAATAAAGAACAAGGGAATAATAATTGCTAACCCTTTAAGGACTAACGAGACCAAGTGAGTACTGGAAAAGCCGCTTTCTCCTTGCTGTGAAGTAACGAACAGCAGCGCAATGGTAGCGATGATATCTTGGATAATAAGCAGACCGGTAGCAATTTTACCGTACAGCCGGGTTTGTTCTTTTTTGTCACTTAACAATTTCAAAATAATAATCGTACTGCTAAAAGCTAATGCGACGCCTAAAAATATAGATTCGGTGTTGGTAAGACCCAAAATTATGCCACCACCCCAGGCAAAACCAGCGGTCAGCATAACCTGTAGCACCCCGGCAATCGAGGCCACCCGTCCGACCTCTTTAATTACTTTCGGGTTTAACCCAAGTCCGATAATGAATAACAACAGGGCTATACCAATGCTGGCAAAAACTTGGATGGTTTGGGCAGACTCTACTAAATGCAATACCGAAGGGCCTACCAGTATTCCTGTCAGGATGTGCCCAATAATGAGTGGTTGGCGCAGCAGGCGCATAAATAAAGCCATAATTGCTGCAATGGCAATGATTAAACTAAGTTCGGCAAATATACTTTCGTGCATAGTTAGGTGTGCGAGTTTGTGTTTTTAAGCTAACAGATGTATTCTACAACAAATAACCATAAGTGTAAAAAGGTACTTGTATATGCAGGAAGCATTTCGAAAAATAGCAGCTAAAACGTCTACTTTTACTGGCACGGCCTATGCTTTTTTGGCAGCCGTGAGCATCGTGGTACTTTGGGCTATTACCGGACCCCTTTTTCATTTTTCAAGCAATTGGCAACTGGTTATTAATACCGGCACCACTATCGTTACCTTCCTAATGGTTTTTCTTATTCAGAATACACAAAACCGCGACAGTAAAGCGGTTCACCTTAAGCTCGATGAACTGATTCGTGCAACCACCGCCCGTGACGCCTTTGTTGATTTAGAAGATTTGTCGGATGCCGAATTATCTGCCCTGGAAGCTGAATTTAAAGCACTTCACGACAAACAAGTTGCCGGTGCCGTCATGACTAAGCTCCGGGCGGATGTAGCAGCAGAACATAGCCGGCGGATTTCGTTGCGTACTCACGCTGGTAACGTTATGAATATGTTTAACCCACTGACCACAAATAAGGATGACAAAGATAAAAACCCACCAAAATAGCCCACTAGTAAATCAAATTACGGAGCACTATTCCAGCCGCCAGCCTGTTTTACACTTTCGACAGTTGTCCCTAGCATCGGTGCGCCATGAGTCATTATGTTAGCGGGTGATCCACCCGTGTAGTCATTAATGTCTAAATCGTCTGTTGTCTGTCCTTGGAGGATAGCTACACCTGATATTGATCGTACTAATACCCCGTTAAGATATAGATCTAGGAATCCAGAGGTGGTAGCCGAATAGTTGGAGCAAATGACAAATGTGTTCCAGCCCGAGGCAGGAGTGCCCCCATGCCAGAGACTAGGGTGGCCAGTGCCATAGGTGACCGGACCACTTGTACTTCCAGAAACCCAGGCCATGCGTAGGTCGAACTCAGTACCACTACTGCCATCAAATTTGTTGTGAACGTATAGAGCCCAGTCTGCGTAAGCAGTCGACGGTATCTTGGCCTCGGCAAACTGCAACCAGCTACCCGACCCAATTGCAGGAACCCCATTAGGGAAATTAATTGGGATGCTTGAGCACAAAGTTTTGTCGGCAGTAAAGGTATCTATGTTTGACCAGTCGGTCCGGTAATGACCATCGCCAGCAGGATTACAGGCACTGGTTATATTAAAACTTAGTTGGGCTTTTGCGGTTGCGGTCGCTGGGACTATTGTTGCACAATTACCGTAGATTCTAGGATAGTTTGTAGTGTTGATTTCAAGGGTTTTGCCAGTAGCTGCGGGGGGCGGTGGGGGAGTCGTAACAGTTACATTTGTCGTAGCAGTGGTTGTACCACCAGAACCGGTACAATTCAAATTGAAGGTAGTGGTAGTATTTAGTATTCCAGTGGTACCCGAACCATAAGTTGCTTGACTACCGCTCCATCCACCGGAGGCCGAACAATTGTTTGCATTTGTGGAGGTCCAAGTTAATGTACTCGTTCCGCCGCTAGTTACAGTAGTTGGCGAAGTGCTGAGGCTAACTGTAGGCGCCGTTGAGATAGGGCCGCTGTCACCAATAAAAGTTACTTTATCTACATATAAATGTCTGGCACATGATGAAGAACCATAGTTATTAGTAAAAACTATAGCCAGTGTTTTGGTACCGGCCGTCTGTGTAGTAGAAATAGAGTAAGTATTCCATGCAGTAGATTTTACTGTTTGTTTAAGAACCGTTATACCGTTTACTTGTAAATTTAATACAGGGTAAAATTTAGCACAAGCCGTGCCTTTAGCAGACACACTTACCGAGCTAGCACTACTAGGCAAGCTAAAAACAGTGCTGGCAGTGCCATTTTTTATAATATCAATAGCTTTACCACCACTAGATGTTGAATCAGCTACTATTGTTGTACCAGTAGGTAGAGTCATCGATTCTGCTTCAATGGCGGTGACAGTTCCCGTAGCCGCAAAGCTATTATAAATAAAGTAGCATCCGACAGCGGCGAAAAGGATAACAAATGCAATGGTGCCAGGGTTTTTCCATCTAAAACCTTGGTTGAATGGCTTAAATCTTATAAATTTATAGGTATTTATTTTTGGATCCAATACAGTTTTTGATGGATCATGTGTGATTTCACTCTTTTCGGCATTGTTTATTTGAGTTTCATTGGAGTCGGGATTCATTATAGGCCTTTCTTTCTTGTGTTTTGTTTTGTGTTTTGTTTTGACCATTGATTATTTAGGAGTATTAATTATGCTTTGAATATATAGTTGCAAAAAAAGCTTATAGTGTCAAGAGCATACATTGTAAATAATACGAGCCATAATAAACACAAGTGTAGGTCAGGCATAAAGTTCAAAAAAACTATACAACTGTTAGCCAAATCGATACCGCTTACTAACAAAGAAATTGGTAAAAGGGCTAACAGCACAAGAATCAGTAGGCCAGCTGAGAGCTAACCAGAGTGTATGATTGGTTACTGGGTGTCTAAAATTGGAGATATGCGTCAAAATAGTCATTGACAGTCCCTTGTGCTTATGAGAACATAGATCAGCTTAACCGTGATCGCGCGAAAACGAATCACCAAAAAAAGACAAAAATAATTTAAAAAATAGACCGCTCAATACAGTAATGTGTGCTATTTGAGTGGTATCTCTGGAGGGGGATGTGTTAATGGATGAAGGTCAATCAATTAAAATAAAAATTATTCATTCAAGGAGTTCCAAAGTGGAAGTAAAAATTAAGCGTGCCCGTTGGCAGCAGTTTATTCACTATTAGTAGTGGGTATTAAAGCTATTTATTAGCGATTATTGACGTTTAGAAGTTAAATGCCATCCTGAACATACGGGACATTTATATACCCGTGAGGGCTTTGCGAGGGCTCTTACAGGGTTAATCTTTTTTAATGCAGCTTGAGCGGCAGCGTCATTACTAAACCGGGTTTTTCTTTTGCAAGCTGTTACTTCGTTGCTACTGGTCATTTATAGACGTTATTGTTTGGCTTTAATGGCAGCGTCAATTAGTTTGTTGAATCCGTCTAGGTCTTGGGGATTCTTGTCTATTTTTTTGCCATCTAGCACAAAAGTAGGGGTAGAATTAGCACCTAAGCGTTCGGCTTCGGCAACATCAGCATTAATGATGTCATTGATGGCCGAGCTGGCGGCATCTTGTTTAAATTTGACAGTGTCTAAGCTGAGTTGCTTGGCATACTGTTGAAAAAAGCTGTTAGGGTCGCTAGCGGTAGACCAGCTTTGCTGCTGTTCGTATAAAATGTTATGCATTTCCCAGAACTTATTCTGCTTACCGGCTGCTTCTGCTGCCCGGGCGGCAGCCCGTGCATTGGGGTGAATCTGAGTTAGGGGGAAGTTACGGAACTGAAAGACGATGTCGCTGGCATACTTGGCCTTTATTTGCTTAACCAAGGGGTAGTATTGCCCACAGGCCGGGCACTGAAAGTCACCATACTCTGTTAAGGTTACGCCTTTTTTGCCTTGGCCCTCAATGTGATTACTTAGCTTAGCCGCAGAATTCGTTCCACCAGAATTACTCGTATTCTTCTTCTTGGTTACCAAAAACACACCTGCAAATGCCACAACTAAAGCTAACAAAATAACTACAAAACGATTACTCATGATTTCCCCTGTTTATTACTGCCTCTATTATGACATTAAAAAAGTATCGTACCAGCCATAACTTGGAAATTCCTGATAAAAAATCTACTATAAAAGCATGAACATTATAGTGTCCCTTGTATTAGCCCTGTTGGTAGTTGTAACTATATCTCTTCAGAAGACCTATGCCGCCGTTCCGCTGAAGGAACTTAAGCGCCGGGCCCGTAAGCAAGACCAGCTATCCGAACTCTTATACCGGGCAGCCAGCTACGGTTCCAGCTTACGTGCCCTGCTATGGGGGATAATCAGTATTCTGAGTGCCAGCTTGTTTGTGGCCGTTAGCCATTGGTTTGCCTGGTGGCTGGCTTTAGTGATCTGTTTGGCAGTAATCTGGGTCGGTTTTGTATGGTTGCCGACAAGCCGGGTCACTAAGCTGGGTTCTCAGCTGGCTGCCCGTAGTGCCCCTGTTATATCATGGGTTTTGAACTATCTCCACCCTGTATTTGACCGGTTGGTAATGTTTATCCGTAAACACCACCCCGTGTCGGTCCACACTGGGTTATATGACACTCATGATCTTATTGAACTGATCAACACCCAGCAAGTTCAAACCGATAACCGTATAGATAAATCCGGATTGGATATCGCTAAGCATGCACTTACCTTTGGTGAGCAACTGGTGCGCGATCACTTAACGCCAAAACGGATCGTTACATCTGTAGGCTTGTCCGATGACATCGGACCACTGCTCATGGATGAGTTGCACAAAAGCGGGCACTCCCGTTTTCCGGTCTATGACGGGAAAGCTCCTAACATCGTTGGTGTTTTATTCATGAAAGATTTGGTTGGTACAAAACACAGCGGAAACGTCAAAGATATTATGCGTCCAGGTGTTCTATATGTACACGAAGAACAAAGTCTGTATGAAGCGTTGCAAGCTATTCTTAAAACCCGTCACCAACTATTTGTGGTAGTAAACAGCTTTGAAGAATACGTCGGAATTATCACTATTGAAGACGTTCTAGAGCAAATTATTGGCAAGCCAATTTTAGATGAATTTGATCAATATGATGATTTGCGGGCAGTGGCCGCTCGTGCAGCCAGTAAAGAGCATCATCACCACACCCAGCATACCGGAAGCCAAACAGAGACAAAAACCTCTGAAAAAGCTGCCTAGAATGTTAGAATGGCCAAGATGAGAGTATTAAGTAAAGAAGTTGCTGAACATGTAGGTAAGAAAGCTATGGTGCAAGGTTGGCTGCATAAAAAACGCTTACTTGGCGGCCTCACCTTTATTAATGTCCGTGACCGGAGTGGCCTGGTACAGGTTGTTATCCACGACAAAGCAGAATCAGAAAAGCTCCGGGGTTTACAAATTGGGACCGTGCTAGAAGTTACCGGCGAGGTGAAAAAAGAAGACCGTGCTCCAGGCGGGGCTGAAATCCACAATCCAACACTCCACGTCTTAGTTCCCGTAACCGATGAACCACCAATTGAAATAGATAAACCGATTCAACATAAATCTGAAAATTTGGATACGTTGTTTGAATACCGGGCCTTAAACGTACGAAATCTTCAGGAACAGAAAATTTTCAAAATCCGGGCCGATCTTAACCGCTACATCCGTGAATATCTAACCGAGCTTGAATTTGTAGAAATCCAAACACCTAAATTACTACCTGGAGCTACCGAAGGCGGTGCCGAAGTTTTTAAACTTGATTACTTTGGCAAAGAAGCCACCCTAGCTCAGAGTCCTCAATTTTATAAGCAGATGATGGTTGGGGCATTTGAGCGGGTCTTCGAGATTGGACCGGCATTTCGGGCTGAACCGAGTGCTACCACCCGCCACATGAGCGAACTGACCATGCTTGATATTGAAATGGGTTTTGTGCGTGACCATGATGAAGTCCTGGACCTGGTTGGTGACATGACCATTAGCGTACTTAAAAGGGCCTATAAAGAGCACGCTGAAGATCTTAAAAGCTTGCAAGCACCACCGCTTGTCCTCGACGGTGCAGTACCAAAATTTACAGTTGCCGAAATTCATGAGCTGTACACTAAAGCTACCAAAACTGATACTACCAGTGAAAAAGATCTCATTCCGGACGAAGAACGCTGGATTTGTGAGTACGCTAAAAAGAATCATGGCTCTGAGCTGGTTTACGCTACCAAATTCCCCGTTGAAGCCATGAAATTCTATCACCAAGTAAATCCCGATGATCCTACGACAGTTCTATGGGGCGACTTACTATTCCGCGGTCTGGAGATTGCGACCGTGCCGCTACGTGAGCACCGCTATGAAAAACTGGTAGAACAGATGAAAAATGCCGGTCTCGATATTACAGCACCTGGTTACAAGTATTACTTACAAGCCTTTCAATACGGTATGCCGCAACACGGTGGGTGTGGGTTTGGACTTGACCGTTTAGTAGAAAAAACCATTGGCCTCAATAACGTAAAAGAGGCTACTCTCTTCCCGCGGGACATTAATCGCTTATCGCCCTGACGGCACCTATCACGTTGTTAGTCCACTGTGCAGTAGTTCGTATGTAGACGAGTTTATTTCTCGGTATAGGTACCGGTAGTAGAGGATCTTCCCGATTTTGGTTGAACGAGTGAAAAAGCCTTCTTAATTGGTGCGAGAAATTCCTTCTTTCCCATGTTTGTATTATAGCAAATACCGGGATTCCCGGTATTTGCTTTTTTACCGGGATTCCCGGTAAAATAGAGAATATGAAAATTCACTTACCAAACAGTGCATTTATAGGTAATATTGGCAGTTTTTTAGCAAACTTTGACCCCTCAAATCCGAATGAGCTTGCTATAACAGCAAACAAAAAATGGCTCTCATTACACCCATTAGTCTTGTCAATGGTTGCCGCACTAAGTCTCACTGTCGAGAAATCCAATATAACGTGTGAGACAATAGAAGCTACATCAGGACATTATCTTGTGACGATGGGCTTATATGATTTCTTAAAAGTAAACCCACCCAAAAATATGTCTAAGGTTTCACAGCACGAGCCTGCTGGACGTTACATTCCTTTAAAGTTAATCAAGAACTCCGAAGAGTTGTCCGGGTTCTTAGAGGATATGATTCCGTTATTACATTTGCCAGCCGAGCAAGCAAAATCCATAAGATATGTAATTTACGAAGTTGTAAGGAATGTTTTCGAGCACTCCGGGAGTAAACATGGGGCAATACTTTGTGCTCAGTACTTCAAGGCGAGCAATTCCTTTCGCATAGGTATAGCCGATACTGGAGTTGGTATAACACAAAGCATCGAGCAATCTTATTCTGCACCAACAGACCTTGAGGCGATAAGATTGGCACTAACTCCAGGTATAACAGGCACCACCAAACGGACTGGGGGTACGGACGAAAATGCGGGAGCCGGATTATTTTTCACTAAATCAATAGCCTATATCAATAGGTCATTCTTTATGATGTACAGTGGAAAAGGTTTTTACAAGCTACGTATGAGGGATGCACATAAGCCGGTTAATTTCTTAAATGCCGACCCCTTTAAGGATAGTCATTCAGAAAAGAATGATTTACCATTTTGGCAGGGTACAGTTGTTGGCGTAGATATATCCCTAGATAGTACCAGTGAATTTCAGACTCTTTTGAATCTTATAGGTGTTGTTTATTCTGGTGGCGTAAAAGACAAGAGGAAAGCTCAATATAAAAAAGCAAGGTTTATCTGATGAACAAAACAGTGACTATAAAAATTGCAAAACGGGCTGGCAAATTTGCCGAGAATAAGGATACGGCTAGAGATATACGCATAAATACGATCCAACCAGCTATAAATAAAAATCAAAAAGTTGTGATTGACTTCAGTGTTGTCGAGGCAACTACTCAATCGTTTGTACACGCACTCATTAGCCAGTTGATTAGGGAACATGGTATAGCCGTGTTGAATATTCTGTATTTCAAAGACTGTAATGATATCGTCAAAAAAATTATTGAAATTGTTGTAGACTACATGCAGCACGAAGATAAGACCTATAGTTAAACTGCTTTTACTGGAGCTACCTTCTCTTATAGGAGCTGCGTACTCGCTACTTATCCACAGATAGTAAACATAAGCATTTATAAAACATAAGTTGGCCGTTGACAAGTTTCCGTGAGCTGTTTATAGTACTGGATAGTCATCGTGAGGTGATTAGTGACCAAGCCAGCAATGGCCGAAATCACGAACATTCTAGGAGCCCTCAAAAG
>JBKJPJ010000086.1:0-7010 GCA_046595225.1 Saccharimonadales bacterium (SeqCode) | reverse complement strand
GTGAAGATTGGTGCTGAAAGCAATGAAGCGTTCACCCGCAGAGTGTTAGAAGATATGAGTGATGCCAGAAATATGCTGGTAATAAATGACGAGGCTCATCACGCTTGGCGGCTTAATCCAGGCGAGAGCGAAGCCGATTATACAAAACACGACATAGCCGCAAGCGACGCCACACGTTGGATGGAAGGACTGGACCGTATAAATAAAACACGTGGCATTATACGTTGTCACGACCTGTCTGCTACGCCTTTCCGACCTATGGGTAAAAAGAGCGATGAAGAGCTGTTGTTTGGCTGGATTGTTAGTGACTTTGGGCTAAACGACGCCATAGAAAGCGGTCTGGTGAAAACCCCACGCATTGTTGTACGAAGCGATAGTATAAACATAGACACCAAGACTATGAAGCCTAAGCTATATCACATCTACAACAGTGATGAAGTGAAGTATCAGCTAGGCAAAGAATTGCCGACCGAACCGCTACCTGACTTAGTTCGCAACGCTTACTACTTATTGGCGAAAGACTGGCAAGAAACCAAAGATGCCTGGGAAGAAGCTGGTCACACAATCCCTCCTGTGATGATAACTGTTGTCAACCGCACGGAGACTGCTGCACGCATAGAACACAGCTTCCGCATCAAGCGTTTTGAAGGTATGGAAGACCTGCAGGATAGCAGCAAAATACTTCGTGTAGACAGCAAGGTTTTGGGTGAAGCTGAGGAGAAAAGCGAAGCTGATACGGATACTTTCAGCGGCAAGAGTAAGGACAGCTACCGTCTTCACCTTGAGCAAATTATCAAGGATAATCCTTCACTAAGCGAAGACCAACGTGACTGGATGCTGAACCTAAAAAGTCCTGAGCTATTGCGTGAGATAGTAGACAGCGTTGGTTCTGCCAGGAAGGCTGGTGAGCAAATACAGCACGTAATCGCTGTGGCGATGCTGTCCGAAGGATGGGACACCAAAAACGTAACTCACATTATGGGTCTGCGTGCCTTCAATAGTCAGCTATTATGCGAACAGGTTGTAGGTCGTGGTCTACGCCGTGTGAACTACGAAGTAGACGCAGAAACTGGGCTTTTTGCCCCAGAATATGTGAACATCTTCGGCGTCCCATTCAGCTTCCTACCAAATGAAGGTGGAGATGGCAGTCCACCAAGTCCTCCTGCACCCCAGACACGTGTAGAGGTCAACCCAGACCACAGTGAGTATGAAATAACCTTCCCTAACGTTCTGCGTATTGAATATAAGCGAAAAGTTGGGTTCAACACTACTGCAGATGGAATTGGTCAACTAGTGATAGATGGCTCACAAAATGATACCTATGCAGAGCTTGCTGCAGTGCTAGAAGGCAAGACAACAAGCACGATGTCAGTGATTGACTTGCAAGAGATTGCCGATAGTTACCGAACCCAAAAAGTCGTATTTAGGGTTGCCAGCGACATCATAGAGAGCTTGAGCGGTCAGTGGGAACAGTCCAAGCTGGAACTGCTACCAAAAGTTATTGCATTGACGGAGCAATACATCAATTCAGACAAAATTAGCTTCACTTCTCTATTAGACCAAGAGCCAGTTCGCAAACGGGTGATAATGATGATGAATATGAACAAAATTGTTCAGCACATAACTGACGCCATCCTAATGGGCAGCGAAAACATAGAAGCCACCGAACTAGTCTTTGACAAGCAACACGTGACCCGAAGTACCGCAGATATGCCTACTTGGTACACCAGACGTGAAAGCGAACCAGTAAAACGCAGCCATATAAGCCATATGGTTGGTGACGGGGGCTGGGAAATGGCTGTATCGCGTGGTCTTGATACAGCTGAAAACGGTGCTGGAAAATATGTTTTAGCCTGGGTCAAAAACGACCACCTTGGCTTTGAGATACCGTATATGTGGGGTGGTACGGTTCGCCGTTATATCCCCGACTTCTTAGTGAAACTTACTAACGGCACAACCTTGGTACTGGAAGTCAAAGGAGTTGATACACCTCAGAACCAACGCAAGCGAAAGTTCTTAGATGAGTGGGTAAAAGCAGTCAACCAAGATGGACGTTTTGGTACGTGGGCTTGGGATGTAATGTTTAACCCTAGTGAGTTTGATAACATCATAGTCAAACACGTCACTTCTGATAAATAAACTTATTACAAGCTAAATTATACAATAGTGTATAATTAGTAGTATGAATGATGCTGACAGAAAAACCGCAAAGCTACCAGAAATGCCTCTATTCTGGATTAGTGATACCACTGAGCTGAACTTATTGGATGTAGATGACGACAAGCGTGAAATACTTGCAAAGTTCTTTGCTACGTCACGCATCCGACCACCACAGGAAGGTGGTGCAACCTACAGGTTCATCAACTACCTCACTGAAACTGGCTTACTAGATGACAGGCGTGACACTACGGGTGTGGGATGGCGTCAATTCTCGTTTATTGAGATTGTGTACATCAACACTGTGATTGCACTTCGCAAGTTTGGTGTGAAGGCAGATGCCATCAAGCCTATTTATAACTTTTTCTCAAAGAAGTACGACCCAGCGAAAGAAAACCACACGCTATACGGGCTTATGTGGCTTGAGGTGATGGTAGCTATAGCTTGTGGCTGCGAGATTGAGTTGATAGTAGACAGCGAGAATAACGTTATGATATTAGACCCACAGTTTATGAGTGTTTTTGGCACTCAAGCCACAGAAGGAACATTACGTATCAGCCTGTCTACGATGGTAAACCAGACCAGGAAACAATTTGGTTTGAGCGAGCTAGAAATGAACAATCACTTCGGCAAGTTGCCGCTCAGCGAAGCTGAGACAAGCACAGTTCTTGGTATGCGAGACCTGCGTCAGGGTCAAGAACGCATCAACATAAAACGTACCAAAGACGGCAAGCTGCACGTCGGTCAGGAAAAAATTGTTGATGCTGATGACAGTAACTTTGCCGAGAAGATAACCGAACTAATGAAGGACGACTTTACTGAGGTTCAGGTGGTAAAGCGTAACGGAAAGGTGGTCAACGTCAGGCAGACTAAATCAGAACTCTTCAAGAACTAATTTGCTGGGCTAGAAACGGCAGGCAATGCGTTCATAACTAAGTAGTAAATCTGTAGTTATATCAGGATGCACCTGGGTGATTACGCAAAGAAAGCGTAATAGTTATGGCACAGCCAACCCAGGAAGTAGCAGTAAAAAACCTAGTAGAATTAGTAGAGGCACTGGAGGCTATCAAAGTCACTCCAGAGCGTCTCAGGAAGAATAAGACCCATATGAGCGACAATAACGGTGGGCTGATAATGTACTGATGACCGCGAGTAATTTTATGGCAGGAAAACGAATAACCAGACCGATAGCAAAAGCTGATGGTGGCAATCCGAAGCCGCTACGATACGTCATATACCTACGCAAGTCATCCGAGGGACAAGACGCACAGGCACAATCTATACCCGACCAGTTCGCTGCGTGTCAGCAGATGGTATTACGTGAGGGTCTAGTGGTTGTGGGTAAGCACATAGAAGAGAGTGCATCAGCGTGGTCATCAAATAACCGACCAAAGTTCAACCAAATGCTAAAAGACATCACTAATGGCAAGTATGATGGCATCATCAGCTATCACCCAGACCGTTTGAGCCGTAATATGCTAGAAAGCGGTATGGTGATGGATATGCTTGATAGCGACATCATAAAGGACCTGAAGTTCCCCACGCTTCACTTCACGAATGACAGTAACGGCAAACTGCTGCTGAACATCCTATTTGCTATGGCAAAAAACTATACCGACCACCAGAGCGAAGTCGTGCAGCGTGGCATAGACAGTAACCTTGAAAAAGGCAAATCTTCTGGCGTTCACAAATGGGGCTATATACGAGACGAAGTTACTGGCTACTACGAACCAGACCCAGATACATTTGCACACATAAAACACAGTTGGGATATGCGTGTGGATGGCAAGACACTAGACGAGGTTGTTGACTATTGGAAGCTGCACGATGTTCACCGTATCACCAAAATTACTAGGAAGAATAAGACCCAACGCAAAATTAGTCTGGACAACAAACAGACGGCATCCACGCTGTTCCACGACCCTTTTTACTTCGGTGTCTTAGTACAGGCTGGACAAGAGGTTGACCTCCGCACTATCACGCCTGGCTTCCAGCCTATGGTTGACGAAGAGACATATAACCTGGTCCAGGATGCAGGTCAGGAGCGTGCCAGGGTCAGACTATCTACTGACAAGAAGCGTGCGACCTTTTACCCACTACGGGGTATGGTGCGATGCGGAGAATGTGGTGGACCTATGTACGTCGGTCCTTACAAATCAGGTGGCGGCAACCGTTACCTAGGGTATCGCTGCGATAACAAGCAGTGTGAGCGTGAAACCAAGACGGTTCGTGCAAAATACATATTTGACCCGCTGTACGAGGTTTTGAGCAAACTAAAGCTCACCGAGAAGGAATACAACAAGTACAGTGCCTATATTGACCAATACACGGACGAGAAGCTACAAGAGCTTCGCATAGAGAAACGTAGTTTTACTGGGGCTTTGTCGCAGCGTGAGAAGGCACGGGACACGAAATCACGCCAATATGCGGCATTACCAGAAGAAACGCCACAGACTGTGCGTGACACGCTCATACACGACTTAGAAGACCTGGAGAACGCTGTAATTGACACCAAAGAGCAGCTGGATGCAATTGAGAGCAAATTGGTTGACCCAGCTAAAGTGAAGCTGGCAAAAGAAGAGTTCTTGAACTTGAGCAATTCCCTGTTAGATAAGATGATGGCAGGCACGCCAGTAGAAAAAGACATATTGTGCCGTGCATTGTTCTTGAACGTATCCCTAGATAACGAAAAAACTCCTTCCTTCATCTGGAAAGAGCCTTTTGCGACTATGGTTGTAAGCCAAAAAGTCAATTTTGGTGCGGATGAAAGGACTTGAACCTTCACGCCTTGCGGCACTAGCTCCTAAGGCTAGCGTGTCTACCAATTCCACCACATCCGCATCGGGGGTATTTTACGCTTTTCGGCGGTAAAACACTAGCGTTGCATCACCATAGCTCTTATTACTTAAGAGTTGGTAGGCAGGGGGTAATTCAAATGAAACTAAAGGCGGCAATGAATAGACGAGCAGCCCACCTAACCGAGTATGTGCAGCTAATTTGATAAGTAACGATTCTTGCACACGGTCATAGGGAGGGTCGCAGAGGACTACGTCAAACTGGATTTCTGGATTTTTATCTGACCAGCTCCGTGCATTTGCACGAATAATTTTAATTTTATTTTGTATTCCTAAATTTCGAACATTTTGTTTAATACTGTCGACAGACGACGGATTAACCTCTATGGCAGTTACTGCTGATGCTCCCAAACTTACCGATTCGATGCTGAGGGCACCACTACCACTAAATGCATCGAGGATCGTCAATTCACTAATATCGCCAATAATATTGAACAAAGCACCCCTCACTTTTTCACTCATTGGATGCGTGACATGACCTTTAGGCGATTCGAAAGTTCTACCCCCTAACCGACCCCTAACTATTCTCATTTTATTAACTTAGCATCGAGCATTGCGCTATACCAAGCTAATGTAACTGTTTCAACTATAGTAGGGCCGAGTTTATGCCGTACCTGCCAAGCAAGTTTAGGTGTCCAGCCTTTTTTACAGTACAAATCGAACATACCCAATACGGCTATTTCTCTTGCACGCTGCTTAAAAATACCGGTTATACCATGCGTTTTTAGATCGTTAATATCATTTTGCGTTGGTAGTGATTCACCAAATCCCAGCGGAGCAATAATTGTTGCCACACCCATCTCGAATAACCCATGCGAAGTGAACAATCCCCGTGGTCCCCACATCTTCCAATTGTTACGAACCCGTTGACTGGTAGTGTCTCCCGGAATTACCAATTTTCCTTTTAACGTCGTCCGACTTTCTAAGCCCTCACCGCCCCGTAGTTCCATGAGTTTTGCTTCGTATGGATAATGATGTGCGGGTGTCAAACCATCAACAATTGCATGCGCTAGCCATGCGGCTTCAAATGCACTGTGCTCTTTGTTTGCTGATATTAATTGTTTTACTAATTCCTCGTAGTGTGCACGAATCAAATCTATTAATTGGGAGTCGTCGTCATCAAAGGGACTGTAATAATGCCACGGTTCATCTTTAGCAGGACTCTTACGTTTAATGCCATCAGGTCCGTTTTTACCTTCGAATTGTAAAATCATGCGTATAGAAGGAAAACCTACGCCGTTCTCCAGTAACTGGGTCAGGTGTTTGTGAGCTACACGGTCGATTTTCTGATGTGCGCCTAATACGCTGCCAGAGGATTTTGTAAGTGTTGATCCGGAATACATATGGGCCTTGTTGGCGACCTGTCAATTTAAGTTAGTGATAGCCCGAAGCCGTTCTACCCGCTCCGCTAATTCTTTATATTTTAACAGATCTTCACCGCTATCAATAAACCGCTGGGCATTTGCTCTAGCTGATGCTATGAGTTTCACATCGCTTAGTTTGGCGATTCTGAGGTCCAGTAAACCATGCTGAGCGGTTCCATAAATTGCTCCCGGCCCGCGTAATTCCAGATCCAGCTCGGCTAATTCAAATCCATCAGTGGAACGCTCCACGGCACGTAGCCGGAGGTTTGGCGCTTGACTATCGGCAAGCATAAGATAGCAATAACTTTGCGCTTCACTACGCCCGACCCGGCCCCTTAACTGGTGCATTTGGGCTAAACCAAAACGCTCGGGATTTTCTATAAGCATAATATTTGCGTTGGAAACATCTACGCCGACCTCTACAACGGTAGTTGCAACTAATATGTCTATTTCGTGTTTTACAAACGCCTCCATAATATGTTCTTTTTCATGGGCTTTGAGTTTGCCATGCAGCAAACCAACGCGATACTTCTTGAATACTTTTTTACTGAGGTTTTCAAAGACTTCTTCAACAGATTTCATCTCGAGTGTTTTTGATTCTGTAATCAGGGGGCAAACAACGTATACTTGTTTT
>JBKJPJ010000076.1:0-2729 GCA_046595225.1 Saccharimonadales bacterium (SeqCode) | reverse complement strand
CTATTAACTGGCCTACCTAATGATGAGCACATGCGTGGACGCATTATCCCCACCAACGAAGTTATTTCAGCCCCCATAAGTCAAGGCTAGTTGGTTCGCCAATCTCATCACGAAGCTTTTCAACATCTTTTAAGATAAGTTGGTGATCTTTTAATTCGACCAAACCTTTCGCTACCAGTTTTTCGATTTGGCGGCTGGCTGTCTCGCGGGCTAAATTAATTGAGTTAGCTACGTGCTGGTGGGTGATAGCGGCATCAATCACCGTGGTTTTACCATTTTTAGTACCGAATCTGCTAGCTAGAAAAAGTAACCTATATACTACCCGATCGTATGCACTCGTATATTCCAGGTTATCGACTCTATCGGCATAGACGTAGAATTGCTCAACCGCCTGTCTTAGCAAAGTATTTGCTACCGTAATCTCTTTCGCAGCAAGTTTAGTAAGCTCTTCACGAGGTACCCTCCAGACTCGAACATTATCCATGGCCTCATAAAAAACATTTCTAAGGATATCCTTAAATACCCAAACCAAAGGGAAAAGCTCCCCAGTCTTGTAGACAATATGCAGATTTTCATCACCATTATCTGTTAGCGAGTAGACTTTTACATGACCAGCTTGGATGCAGTAAGCACCTTGCGGTACATCGCCCGCTCGTAAGATAATCTCGCCTTTTTTGAAATCGTAAACCTTACTACTACGAAAGAAGTCATACAATTTTTCGTTTTCAAAATCTTTTATATTCATACTATTTACTAAGCTGCACAATCATTATAGTCCATATTCTGGCGTGACCACCATCACGTCACACAGTTGATGATGGTCACTGCTACGAAACTAGATAGAACGTACTATGGTAATAGTTAATATAAATGGATGTTACATTCCAGAGAAGGAGTTACAGAGATGAAAAAAGAGTCAGTTTTATACGGGATTATCGGACTATTAACTGGTATTGTGCTAATGGGCTTTACCGCAACCTACGCAGTAAATAATGAACACAGCGGGATGATGAATATTATGGGTATGCATTCCAAGTCAAATATGTAGTCTAGCAATCTGTTATCGTTCCAGGTAAGTACGCGCAGCCAAAAAAAGTCTTCATCATGATAAATTATCTTGCGTTTAAGCCGATGAGCTTTGTGTTATGCTAATGGTAACAACAAGGGGCGAGACGCAAACGGATATGAAGAAACGATTTAACTTATTAGCTAAATTCAGTCTGGCTATAACTATGATAGTGACACTATTGGTGCCAGCAACGGTCAACGCCTTTAGTGCTTACGGCAGCGGCACATCCGACAATCCTTACCGCATTGCCACCTGCGCACAACTTCAAGAGATTGGCAATAACCTATCTGGCTACTATACGCTTATTTCTAATATTGACTGCTCAGGAATTACTTTTACGCCAATAGGATCCGTTACCCCCTTTTCTGGCACACTGGATGGACAGAATCACACAATATCAAACCTGACCATAAACAACGCTGGTGGCTTGTTTGCTAACACTTTCGGAGCCACGATTAAAAATTTAACCATTGATTCAGGTACGGTCAGCGGCACTGGAAATGTAGGGAGTTTTGTTGGCTTTTCTAGACACTCGACTCTGGACAATGTGCACTCATCAATGACTGTTGCTACTTTTACCAACTCCGCTTACGTGGGTGGTCTGGTTGGTGGGAGCATGGAGGCAACAGTGATTAGCCGGTCATCTTACTCTGGAACAATTTCCGGTGGGGTATATATAGGGGGTCTGGTCGGCTATCAAGGGAGCCTTACACCGACGGCTGATGTATTATCTGACAGTTATTTTGATGGCACGCTGAACGTTGGTAGCGGCAGCGCTTACATTGGTGGGGTAATGGGTATTTTATATTCGGGTACTGTCCGTAACACCTACAGCTCAGGCACCATCAACATGACAGGCACCATTACATACGCAGGTGGTCTCATTGGCATTTCTTATAAAGGAGCTACTAATAATAGTTTTTCTGCCAGTTTAATTCATGGGACAGGCACTAATGTTGGAGCGACATTTGGTTTATTTTATGGCGCCGCCCATACATTTAGCTCAACCCGCTCTAATAATTACTTTGATCAATACCGGTCGAACGACAACGGGACTAATTCACTAAGCTGTGCGGACCTAGATGATGGAGTGGGTGATTGTAGCGCCGTTAACGCAAGCAACACAACATCAGACTATTTTAAAAACAACCAAAGCAACGCACCATTTTCTAACTGGGACTTTAATACTATCTGGCAAATCAACTCTGGCTACCCAACATTGCGCAGTTTAGCCAATTTTGTAGTTTCCCCAGTACCCAATAATGGTGATGCTAACGCTGATGGCACACAAGATTCTTACCAAGCCAATGTCGCCTCGGTTCAGGGCTCAAATTCGGTCTGGTCAACCGTCACCGTGCCCCAGGCTCCGGGTTGTACAATCGATAGTCTGGCATCTAACCCCGCAACTACAACCGACAAAAGCTACTCGCCGCAAGTAAACCTAAATAATTTCAGAATATACTGTCCAAGTGCTGGTAGTACCGTGGCAGTTACTCTGATATACAACAAACAATACAATACTAACAGTTCAGTTTTGAGATACTATAATCCAACCACTAAGACTTACAGCACCATATCGGGAGCAACCTTTGGCACTAAGACTATTGGCGGAGTAGTTAAGACAACTGCAACCTACAACATTACCGATGGCGGCACTTAC
>JBKJPJ010000064.1:0-8378 GCA_046595225.1 Saccharimonadales bacterium (SeqCode) | reverse complement strand
CACTTCTTTATATACCTTAAGACGGGAGCTCGAAGGACTAATTATAGTTTTTATGGGCTTGCGGCCGGCTGGTTTAGTGGCGATAACCGATATATCTAGATCGCCATACAAGGTGAGTGCCAGACTGCGCGGTATCGGAGTAGCCGTCAAAGATAAGATGTGCGGCATATGCCCAGCCTTAGACTGTAATGACTTGCGTTGCCCAACCCCAAAACGATGTTGTTCATC
Organism: Saccharimonadales bacterium (SeqCode); assembly: GCA_046595225.1. Taxonomy (GTDB): domain Bacteria; phylum Patescibacteriota; class Saccharimonadia; order Saccharimonadales; family OMJO01; genus CAZBRC01. The sequence continues at coordinate 8,150 of JBKJPJ010000064.1, read as the reverse complement.
AACAATCACGAGACCTAATTTATGCATAGCTACTTTTTCTTGTATAAGAGCATGCGTTCCGATAATTAAGCTTGCACTATGATCTTTTATCTTTTGATGGGCCCTTTTTTTCTGGGTAGATTCTAAGCTGCCAATTAGCAAGGCCACCTGGTCTGCTAATTCCAGTGGTTTGAGTAGATTATAGGCGGTGTCGGCATGTTGGCGGGCTAGTAATTCTGTAGGTGCCATGAAGGCCACCTGAAAGCCTTGTTGCATTGCCATGAGCGCGGCCATAACTGCAACTACCGTTTTACCAGAGCCAACATCACCTTCGATTAATCGATCCATAGGATGTTGCTTTTGCATATCCTGATATATTTGCCAAATGGCTTTACGCTGCTCATTAGTTAGTTTGAAGGGGAGGTGGCTCACAAAATCTTTGGCCAATTGTTCATTGAACGAAATTTGTAAGGAATGCTCCTGAAGTAGCAGGTATTTATTCAAAAGACTGGCCAAACTAAGTTCAAATACTTCTTCAAAACCGAGTCTTTTCCGGGCAGTTATTAAATCTTGTCCCGACTCAGGAAAATGTATGATTTTGAGCGCTTCCTTATGAGTAACAAGCTTTTGCTCATCTATTAACCACTTGGGTAAATTTTCTGGTAACGAAGTCATAAGTGGTGTAACCGCTCGCAGTATTTTACGGATCTGATGTGATTTGAGGCCTTTTACTTCTTTATAAATTGGCACTATTCGAGCGGTATTAATAGGAAAATCACTGGCTAATTCTACCGAGGGGTTTAAGATGCTTAAGCGCTGGCGACGCAAAGCAAACTCTCCGGAAATAAAATATTCAGTATTTGGCTTCAATGCTGCTGCCCGGTATGGCTGGTTAAACCAAATCAAACGCACGCTGCTGGTTTCATCACTCGCCACTGCCTCGGTAATATGCATCCCACGGCGCACGTATCTGCCCATCACCTGCTTAATTTGAGCCTGTAAGGTTACCGGTCCTGGTTTAATATGGCTAATTGATTCTATTGAAGAATAATCATCATACCGTCGCGGGTAATTGTTTATAAGATCAGCGATGGTTTTAATACCAACCTGGTTAAATTTTAACGCTAGCGTGTCGGCAACACCCTTTACCTCCGTAATATTGTCGCTGAGCTTCACGCCCTCAGTATACTGCCTACATTAACCTGAACGTGTAAAAATTTAGCCACAAAGATATCTTGAATCCACCTGTCCGCTGTCTATTACACCGAGATCTTGCTCGTCAACAAGACTGGCAATGCAATGATATGTTGCAAAAAGTAAATATCGAGCTTCCTCAACTGCAAACTCCGGCTCATTACATGCTTCGGTCATGGCAATACGCGCTTCCTGAATTAAATCAGGAACAATGATCTCAGCTCTAGTTGCGGCAGGATGCCTAGATTTCCAGCTTACGAATGCATCGGACTGTAATACGATGTCACCATCCGTTAATTCTCCCTCTTCAAACCGTAGTTCTTTACTAGGACTAGTGATTAGTTCGCCTATTTTACCAATATGCCCCGTTTTATAATATTTTGCAAAACGAAGGGGGAAGTTACCTGCGTTTGGCAATAGCGTTAATGGATCTTGGTCGAGGCCTTCTAATATCCCTTGCCATTTAAGATCAGCTGGATGTATGACGGGTCCAGGACCGGCTTCGAGTTGTTCTAATTTCGCAGTACTCGGATGTACGCAGGCTTGTAGCCATCCCTCAAAACTATTTACTATGTGTCTGTCGTAATAAAAACGACGGCCGATACTGCCAAGCATCAGTTCTGTCCACTCACCGGTGAGTTCGCTCATAAATGAATCGTACAATAATTAGAACGCTGTGTCCAATATAGCTACGCTTCAGGCTTTTTTTATAAGAAAGAAGACGCTGGGACCGAAATAAGTTTTGGCCAACGCTGGCTGTAAAGCTTTTTCAGCCTGAAGCATTACTGCATGAGGAAGTATTTTTTTTAAAGTGGGACTTCGAAGGTTTGAAACGGATAACGTTTGAACCACCTTTAGGCCTGCGTGAGCTAGCAGTTTTTGCACCGTCCGAGGATTATGGTTAACAAATGCAATCTCGCTACCTTTTTTATTCTTAGCAGAACGAATGTCAACTGGCTCTTGTGGCAAAGGCTGGCCTTTGAGTAAATGCTTAAGGCGATTTCGAGCATGAGCGTAGTTAGCTACTTCTAGTATCAAAAATCCATCGTCAGATAAACTTCGGGATAATTCATTAAATTCATTCGATGGATCCGGCAGGTGATGCATAACCCGGATCATAGTGAATAAATCTACCGAACCTGCTTTGAACTTTAGATCATCTGCCTGCATAAGTTTCCTATCAATTTCAGGATGATTTTTCAAAAAGTCTTTAGCAATATCCAACTGCTGCTGGGAAGGCTCTGCAAGCGTTACGGTATCGGCATATTTTTCAAGAAAGATGCATAAGCGCCCGTAACCGCCGCCAATGTCCACGGCATGTCGAAAGTGCTTGCCTTTTAGTAATCGTGAAATTGCAATCCGCTCAGCGGCATTTTCATAGTCACGGCCATCCCAATAGTGGAGATAGTTATGCTTTGGATCGTTATAGTGGTCGGCTTTCTTTTTTATGGCTACGGTAGTTTTGTTAGGCATAATTCTGCTCGAGTATACACTATTTCGCCTTGTCGAGCATTTGAGTGTTCTTACCGCGCCGTATAATGGCATAACCGCTTATAAAGTCGGATGCAATAAAATCAAGTTTGTCGGCGCTGCTGGGCTTGTCGTTAATATATATGGCTCCCTCGCTTAAAAAGCGACGGGCTTCGGTGTTAGAACTGGCTAACCCTCCCAATACTAGGGTGGGCAAAATGGCCATAGTACCATTCAATACTTCAGTAGGAAGCTCTTTAGAAAGCATAACAAAATCTTCAGCACGTAACCCGGCGTAGTCATGAGTGCTATACAACGAATCTATGACACGCCTAATACCATCGGCCCTCTCAGCGCCATGAACCAGTTTTGTTACTTCATGAGCAAGGGTTTTTTGAGCTTGTCTCCCGCCTTTGTTTTCACTAAATTCTTTCATCACTTTTCCGATAGCAGGTTTTTCAAGCTCGGTATATATTTTAAGATAATCCTCGACAGCTTCGTCGTCGACGTTTAACCAAAACTGATAAAACTTATAAACGCTGGTTTTAGCCGGATCTAGCCAGACGGCGCCTTCCTCACTCTTGCCAAACTTTTTACCAGTGGCTTTGTCTAGAATGAGAGGCATACTCAGGGCATGGACTTCTGCATTTTCTTTTTTACGAATTAATGGTACGCCCGATAACATATTACCCCACTGATCAGACCCTCCAATTTGTAAACATACTTCATATTTGCGGTATAGATGCCAATAGTCATAACCTTGGATAAGGCTATAACTAAATTCCGCATAACTAATTCCATTGCTCCCAGGACCAATACGGGATTGGATGAAATCCCGCTGCAATAAGTCGGTCATACTATAATGCTTACCAACATCACGCAAAAAATCTAAGTATCCGATGCCTTTAAACCAATCATAATTATCTACTAGAGTAAAATCCATCCCAGAAAATAACTGTTTGACTTGAGATTCTATAGCAAAAATGTTTTTACGAACCTCCTCGCGGGATTTTAAGGCTCGCTCTTCATCTTTACCGCCGGGGTCACCGATAAGTCCCGTCGCGCCACCAACTAATAAGACAGCTTTCCAGCCGTGCTCGCGCAATCGTCGGGCCAACATATATATTGCTAAGTTACCTATAGTAAGACTGTCGGCTGAACCGTCAGACCCCAAGTAAAATGTCTGAGGGGTATCAAGCCACGATAATTTTGCAAAGGTTTTATCTTTTATTTGTCCACGCCATTTGAGCTCTTCGGATAGGTTCATCTGTGCCATATCAAAAGTATATCACTGTTGCGTTACCAAGATTTTTGTTATACTTGCAGCATATCTACAGTCTGCAATACCAAGGGGAATATAAGGAATTACAAGCTAATACATGAGTTCATTTTCTGGAAATAAGAAAACTCGGGGTGGGAGTAACCGTAAAAGTCGCAACTCCTATACTACTCGTAGCGGCCAAACTATTAAGATCAACCGCAACCTAGGCAATCGCCTCTCTGCATATAGAGATGTTAAAGCTCGCTCCAAGGCCGAACGCCTGGCGGGTATGCCTAAATCTCGTTTCAAGCGTTCGATGTACCGCCTACAGCCTCAGCGCTTGTACCAATATTGGTTCAGCCGCGAGGGTGGCATCATGGCTCTGAAAATCTTAGGTATAGGAATTTTGGCAGGTTTTATACTGTTAATTGGAATCTTTGCTTATTTCCGTAAGGATTTACCTAACCTACGCGACATATCTGGAGGCAACTTAGGCGGAAGTATTAGTTACTACGACCGCACCGGCCAGACGCTGCTTTGGGAAGATTATGATGCCATCAAACGTATACCTGTCACTGATAACAATATTTCACAGTTTATGAAGGATGCCACCGTAGCCGTTGAAGATAAAGACTTTTTTAAACATGGAGGCTTTGATGTCCGTGGTATTGCTCGTGCTGGTTTTAATGATGCATTCAAGCATGGAGGGACTCAAGGTGGGTCTACTATTACCCAGCAATTAGTTAAACTTAATAATGACTGGAGCAAAGACCGGACTATAACGCGCAAAGTAAAAGAGTTAATTTTAGCAGTCGAATTAGAGCGGAGTTATTCCAAACAAGAAATTTTAACCGGATACCTCAATGCCGCACCGTACGGAAATATTGAATATGGCGTGCAAGCTGCTACAAACGATTACTTTCATAAAGATGCTAAAGATTTAACACTTGATGAAGCCGCATTTTTGGCGGCCATTCCCAAATCTCCATCATATTACTCTCCTTACGGTTCCATATATAAACAGGATGCGACTCCTGCAAGTAAAGATTTAATAGGGCGTAGAAATTATGTCTTAGACCAAATGACTAACCAGGGTAGAATAACTAAAAAACAGGCCGATGAAGCTAAAAAATCCGATACGTTAGCCCGGGTACAAACTCAAAAGAGCAAATATGCGGGCATTAAAGCGCCTTATTTTGTAACCGCGGCTAAAAAAGAAGTTGAACAACGATGCTCAACCACGGTTAAGTGTGGTGGATGGAAGGTTATAACCACTATGGATTCGGCATTGCAAAAAAAAGCCGAAGATTTAGTTGCTGCTAACCTCGTTAAAATAAAGCGTTTTGGTGCCGACAACGAAGCGCTCGTTACAGAGGATGTAGAAACAGGGCAAATAGTAGCATCAGTGGGCGGAGTTGATTTTAATAATCCTACTTTCGGTCAAAATAATTTTGCCTCAAACATTTTACTGCCACCAGGCTCTAGTTTTAAACCATATGACTATACCGCTTTTATCGATACCAACACTAACGTCGGTGCTGGTTCGGTGTTGTACGATAGTTTAGGACCGTTACCTGGCTATGCTTGCACGAATAAAGGTAATCCTAAAAATGGTGGAAACTGTCTCCAGGATTACGACTTCCTAGCTCCTGGCCCACTCACCCTACGCTATGCACTTGGTGGGTCAAGAAACATACCGGCGGTCAAAGCGATGTTATCTACTGTTCCTAACGACACCAGCAATGGGCGCACAGCATCAATAAATAAAGTTATAAGCACCGCATCAGCAATGATGGCTAATCATACTGTATCGGGCAATACCTATAATTGTTACAGCGACGAAGCACTCACCAAAACAACGCAATGCTACGGGGCATCTGCTATTGGCGATGGTGCTTATCTGCACCTCGACGATCATGTTAACGGGCTCAGTACATTAGGGCGCATGGGAAAAGCTATTCCTCGTACTTATATATTAAATATCACCGATGCGGGGAATAAAAACATTTATAAATTTCAGCAACCTCAAGGCAAGCAAGTTATTAAGGCTGATTCCGCATATATTGTAAATGATATGGCCAGCGACCCAAGAGCAAGCTACCTGCCCGGCAGTTGTTCAGAAACAAGCTGTACGCCATTATCTAGTGGAGGCTATAAATTCCACCGATATAACGGCTGGAAACTAGCTATAAAAACCGGAACAACAAATGATGGTTACGACGGCCTAATGACGAGTTGGTCGCCTAAGTATGCAACGGTTGCTTGGGTTGGCAACCACACCCGTCATGTGACATTAACTACCTCAATGGAAGTGATGACTGAGCCCTTAGTACGGGGTATGATGGAAGCAGCGCATGCAGATAAAAAGGCCTCGAATTGGGTTGCCCCGGCTAATATAAAATCGCTTCCAGCATTTATTGTTCGCAACCACATTCACTATGGAGACATTGAACCGAGCCCTACTAACGATTTGTTCCCCTCATGGTACACAGGCAAAACCAATGCCAGCACTAATCAAACTATCGATAAAATATCAGGCAAAGTAGCAACCAACTGTACTCCTGCACTCGCTAAAGATAATCAACAAAACAGTAATGCTGCATCATGGAATGTGGATGTGTTCGCGGGTGGTACGGCAAGTTCAGGAAGTACATCTATAGCTGCCGGAAATGACGATGTCCATGTTTGTGGCGAAAAAAAGCCAGAAATACGTATTATGCAGAACGGTGACGGGTCTATTACGGCCATTGCTACACCGGGAGCGCACCCTCTTTCTAGTGACAAACAAAAAGGCACCATTAACTTTTTAGCTAGTGGCCAAGTACTGCAATCATTTAATGTTGACGATGGTAACCCGAACGCCACATTACCATCTGGTGTAGCACCGGCGGGGTCAACGGTCACAGCTCAAGTGATAGATAGTGTCCTGTACGATGCCACCAGCGATGGCATAAAAATTAACGAAGCAGAAAGTGGCGGAGGATCAATCACGGGTTTTCAGCTTACGAGCGGGGGGAACACAGTAGCGACACTCAAATGGAACGCCTATCCAGGAGCATCTGGATATACATTAACGGGGAGAAAAGGCAATCAAGAGGGTACTTGTATAGTTACTGGAACCATAGGAACCTGCACTGGTTTACCTGCAAACGGCACCGTTACTTTCAAGGTTGTTGCAAATGGTACACCCGGTACTCCTGAAGCGACTACTAGTAATTAATCTTTTTCCAGAAATGTATTCAGTGCGGTTCGTATGTCGGCAACTCCAATATAATTAGCTGGTTTAGGCCCCGTCTTTATGAGAGGTCCTATAACTGCATCGAAGCCGAGCTTATTAGCTTCGCTGATGCGCTTACTAATCAATGGTACATGGCGCACTTCCCCTGACAGACCCAACTCACCAAAAACAACGGCATTTTTCTTTAGTTGTAAGCCTTTGGCAGCCGAGGCTATAGACATACAAACAGCTAAATCTGCGGCGGGTTCGCTCAGCCGTATACCACCGACGATATTTATATAGATATCCTGATCTGACAAATTCAATTTGGTGCGCCGTTCCATCATTGCAATCAACAAGTTAACCCGGTTGAGGTCAATGCCACTGGCAGCACGTTTGGGATAACCATAGCTGGTGCGATTTACGAGAGCCTGAACCTCCACTAAAACCGCCCGAGTGCCCTCAACGGTGGCTAACACCACAGACCCATCCGTTATCTGTCGCTCGGCCAGCAGGGCTGCTGAGGGATTTTGGACTATTTGCAGCCCCGTATCAGTCATTTCGAATATTCCGGCTTCATTAGTTGAGCCATAGCGGTTTTTGATAGCTCTGAGCACCTTGAAACTTCCATAGCGATCGCCCTCAAGCTGCAATACAACATCAACTACATGCTCAAGCACCTTAGGGCCTGCAATAGATCCCTCTTTCGTCACATGCCCCACTAAAATAAGTGCAGTATTACTTTGCTTAGCGGCTGTACCGAGTAGTTGCGTACTGTTCGTTATCTGGCTGACGCTCCCCGGCGCACTACTTATGGCCTGGCAAGTGATGGTTTGAATTGAGTCAACAACAACCAATTTATATTGTCCGCCGGCTATAGTTGAGGCGATATCATCTGCACTTGTGCTGGTGGCAATTTGTAGCTCTTTGGCCTGAGTACCGAGCCGGGCTGCCCGTAGCCCCACCTGATGAGCGGATTCTTCTCCACTAATGTACAAAACGCTATGTTTAGCTGCCACCGCATGTGCA
>JBKJPJ010000055.1:0-3451 GCA_046595225.1 Saccharimonadales bacterium (SeqCode) | reverse complement strand
GCGATGTAACTTTGGTTGGGTCAGGAGCAGGACGGTTACAAACCGGGTTTGGATTGCTATCGGATTTGCTGGACATTGCCAGCTACTGAGAACCTAATGGGCTAGCTTCATTTCGGGATCATATCAGCCGAAATATGGATGATCTTCCGAATAACAATTTGTTACAAAACCGCTGATTTTGTAATGTTTCGTATATTATATGCGATTCGCCCTATTGACGAAAATTTGAGGTAATGCCATAGTATTTTATATGGCTTATAACAAAAATCAGTATCACTAACCGAAAAGGTTTGGGCTGTATGGTTAACCCTCCATCATTTCTGACGGAGGGGATAATTCACTATACAGTATCCTACTTCAACCTTTCGAGCATGGGTATGGGAGCAGCAGTACAATGGAAAAAGCGAAAGTTTTAGTCGTCGAAGACGATATTCATCTTCTGGAAGGCATCCGCGATATTCTGGAATTGGATGGGTATTCGGTACTGACTGCTGAAAATGGCAGCAACGGAATTGAGGTTTTGAATAGTCAGGCAGCACCTCCTGACTTGATCGTTTCGGACATTATGATGCCGAAAATGGATGGTATTCAGTTCCTCAAGGAAGTGCGTAAAGAAAATCGCTGGTTTAGCATCCCTTTTATATTTTTGACGGCTAAGGGCGAACGGGCGGATGTCCATCGTGGTATGCGCTTAGGCGTGGATGATTACGTCATCAAGCCCTACGATCCGGGTGATTTGCTAGTCAAGATTGAATCGCGTTTGGAACGTCACCGCAGCTTGAACCAGATGCATAACAGCGGTATGGCTTCGCTGAAACGCCAAATTTTAACGATGCTCAACCACGAGTTCCGCACACCTTTAACCTTCGTCGTGGCGTATTCCGATATGTTGAATAATCCCGGTGATCAGGAACTAACCAAAGAAGAGATGCTTAGTTATATCTCCGGTATCACGGCGGGTGCTGACCGTCTGCGTAATTTGATTGAAAACTTTATCACGCTGGTGGAGTTAGAGACGGATTCTGCAAAACAGACCTACGATTGGCGTAAGGGGCCGATTGCCAGTGTGCAGGGTATCTTTAAAGAAGCACAGGAGCGCGTCAAAGAGATCGCAACGCGTAACCATTCGATAACCGTCACTATTCCAGAAGACATGCCCATCTTTACAGGTGATGTCGAATATTTGACCGCAGCGATGGCGCTGATGTTAAATAATGCCTGTAAATTTTCAGAACCGAGTTCCCCCATTACTCTTGGCGCATCAGTCGCTAATCAAGAAGTGACGCTGTGGGTAAAAGATCAAGGCCGTGGTATTCCCAAAGCCGAGCAAGAGCATATCTGGGAGAGCTTTTACCAGATTGACCGTGCGATGAATGAAGACCAAGGGGCAGGCGCAGGCTTGGCTATTGTTAAGGGGATTGCGCTTCTACATCATGGCAAAGTTGCATTGGAAAGCGAAGTCGGACAAGGCAGTACCTTTAAACTGCTGCTGCCTGTGATGGAAACAGAAGTCGTCACGGTGGGTTAAACATCCTCGGCTAAACATTTAATTTTTCAGAGAAGGGGCAACTGTACAGAGGTTGCCCCTTTTTTATGGTTCATCCGCACTTTGTGTGAAATTAAGCAGGAGCGAGAACCCGAAGCCGAAGCAAATCGAATTTAGCACGACCATACATCTGGCGCTTGATAAATTTAAGCCGGTTGACTTGTCCTTCAGTTTGGCCGTTACTCCAATGCATCTCGAGTCCAGCTCGGATAGCAGCGTAATCCTGTCGCAAGCCCAAAGCGAAAGTTTGAATGGGGTAAACAGCAAGATTAGCGCTGTCAGTGAGCCAGGAATCGAAGTTCTCGGATACTTGATTTTTGACCATATAGATAAAACGTTGCACATGTGCATAGACAGTATTCAGTTGGTCGCTTTGTTGCAAATGTTCCAGCAAAACCTGTTCTGCTTGGGAAAGTGAGACGGAATCACGTACCAACAACCATGCGAGTTGTTTGGAAGATGGCAAATCGGATTTCTTACGGGGAATGAGTGGCTCTGTTCGCTTTGCGAAGGGTGTATGCGGGGAGATTTGGGTTCGCTGGAGTTGAAGCCACTTCAGTACCTGTCGATTCGTGCCCGGATAACCCTGTTGCAGGATTTCGCGCCATAATTGCTGGGCATTCTCACAACCTTCTTGAACACGTCGTTGGAGATAAGGCAAAAAAGGGTCAATCATGCTGTGACCAGTTCGATGGGGTTTACGCTCGGGATAGGTTGTAGCGTAATAATACTTGCGGATGGTTGCTGGATGACAGCCCAGTTCACGTGCGAGTTGCGTGATGTTCCAGCCTTCTTGACGTTTTTGCTGAATGTTCTGGTAGAGCAAGACTTTCTCATCCCGTTTCGTGTTGGATGCAATAATCTCCCCGTTGGTTCGAATGAAAGCAGGACGTTTTTGGTTGAGTATGTCCCGATAGGCAGTCGTGATGGGTAAGGCCTGTAAAATAGGGTAAGTGGTTGTTAGATAGCGCTCCATCATTTGTCGCACATTCAGTAACAAATGCCAGCGGTCAGCGACCTGAATAGCCTGTGGCGCTCCCTGAAAGATGCCCGCACTATAATCAGTTGAGCGATCCCGCGTGACCAATTGGATAGTTGGATGCAACTGTAGCCAAGTTGCCAAGGTTTCAGCCGTACGGTTAGGGAGTAGGTCAACAACTCGATGGGTTTCCAAGTTGACAATGATTGTTCCATAGTTTCGCCCGCGTTTGAAAGCCCAATCGTCCACACCGATGACGCGTACTCCGTTTGCCGATGAACTGAGTGGTTTTCGGCGAAGTACCCGCAAGAGCGTGTCACCGCTGACATGAATTTGCAGGCAGTTCAATACACGATGGGCAACTTCGGCACCGACTTCCATACTCACCGTATAAAGCACTTCTGTCAACTGATTAGTACGTCTTGCAAAAGCGTATAGCCAGTTCGATAGGCGTTCTGCAAAAGTTTGACGCTCACACTCCTCATTCAAACAGCGGTAGCGTTTCACTGTTAAACGCAAGCTCAGATGATGTCCAACATAGGATATTTCCTGTGGATGGCGCTCGTACCAACCATGAACGGTCGATGACGCCTGTCCGCAGCTCGGACAAATTGCTTTTGTACCGATGCTATTTGCGTATACTTGGCTACCATCTTCATCTGTTGTTACTCGGGTTATATGGAAGCCTTCGATTGTGTATGGAAGAACCGTGATGATCTTTTGCCATTCTCGGAAAATCTTGTAAACGTTCCAGTTTACTCATTCTCTTACCTCACCTCCACACAAAGTGCGGATGAACCAGTTTATTGGGGGTAGACCACATGCGTAAACGTGTCTGGGTTGAACCTCGGTTTGCTGAAGTCAAAGTTTGGCATCAGGGCAGACGTTTCCGATTGAGAGGCTTGTTAAAAGTGACCATCGAGGCC
>JBKJPJ010000018.1:0-4261 GCA_046595225.1 Saccharimonadales bacterium (SeqCode) | reverse complement strand
GGATGAGAAGTATGGCTATCAGCGAAACCAACTCAGAATCATTACTTAAAAAGCTCGGGCCAGGGCTTATTACTGGTGCCGCAGACGATGATCCAAGTGGCATTGCTACTTACTCCCAAGCTGGTGCACAGTTTGGTTTCAATATGTTGTGGACGTTATTGTTCACTTATCCATTGATGGTTGGCATTCAGGTGGTGAGTGCCAGAATCGGTCGGGTCAGTGGACATGGCCTTGCTACCAATATTCGCAGGCACTATCCCGCATGGCTCTTATACTCCATTGTTGGATTATTATTAATCGCTAACACTATCAATATTGCTGCCGATATTGCCGCCATGGGCGAGGCACTGAGATTGTTGATTGGCGGTCATACACATTTTTACGCAATAGGCTTTGGCATTGTGTCGTTAGGGCTACAAATATTTATTCCTTATACACGTTACGTCCGTGTGCTGAAATGGCTCACCTTGGCTTTGCTTGCCTATGTAGCCACCGTATTTGTTGTACACACGCCATGGATGCAGGTGCTTAAGGGAACACTATTGCCACATTTGTCATGGAAACCACAATATATAACCACTATTGTTGCCGTATTCGGTACAACAATTAGTCCTTATTTGTTTTTCTGGCAAGCCTCACAAGAAGTCGAAGAACAGCAAATTAACCCTCAGGCAAAACCCCTTATAGACGCTCCAGATCAGGCAAGTGCCAACTTTAGTCGAATTAAAATCGATACCTATATCGGCATGGGGTTTTCCAATATGGTCGCTTTCTTCATTATATTAACGACAGCGGTGACCCTTAATGCACACGGCGTTACAGATATTCAATCGTCAGCGCAGGCAGCAGAAGCTTTACGTCCCATTGCCGGTGAATTTGCATTTTGGCTTTTCAGTGCCGGGATCATTGGTACAGGTTTACTCGCAGTACCTGTATTGGCAGGTTCTGCCGCTTATGCGATGGCAGGAACCTTTAAATGGAAGGGTAGTTTAGAGTTAGAGCCAATGGGGGCAAAAAGATTTTATAGTGTCATAGTGATTTCTACTTTGATTGGTGTTGCACTCTGCTTTACTCCTATAGATCCTATCAAAGCACTTTACTGGAGTGCTGTGCTAAATGGTGTAATTTCCGTTCCCATCATGACATTAATGATGTTAATGGCTGTTCAACCTGAAATTATGGGCCAATTTACCATCACCAAAAAACTTAAGGTTTTAGGGTGGTTGGCGACTTTGATAATGACATTTGCTGTTGCAGCGATGTTATTCACAATATTAGTATTTAAATAATCTCAAATATAGAGCACTTTCTATTACAGAATGATTTTTTTATAGTCACCACCGTCTAAATATTTAAACAAAATATTTCGGACTTTCATATTTTGGAGAATTTTATGATTAGCCAACTTCCCATAAAGTTTCTGCAGGTTTAACTCAACTTCAAAAAGTAACCGCAATAAAGTTGCTTTAAGCTAACTTTATATGCTCATTAGCATCTTCTGTTTCACCATGCTTTATACGTAGTTTATTTACAATGCGAGCAGCCACCTATTCTTCACGATTAGGATAACGATGCGATTCATGAAATTCATTTACTAGCTTTATATTTTCACGCTTACTTTATTGTCCTCAATGCTGGCTGAATCAATGAGCAGGACAATTTCATCAATTTCGCCAAACACCTCTTTTACTGCTGTAATTTTGTGCGTCCAGCCAAAGAAGGCGTCTTCGTCAACTTTTGAATAAAACATAACTTTTTTACATCAAATTTCAGTCATATGGCTAACGTTTGACTTAAGGGGCGAGCTTGATGGATGGTTTAGGTTTAATTGTGTGGTAAATCAGCATCATTGCTTACCTTAATTTTTTGCCAGTATGATGCCCTTTTAGCGTCAGCGACATCATGTTCCAACATATTGTTATTACCGCAATGCCAAATTGCAGAAGGCGTATCAGGGTGTAGTTTGTACCAACTTAAAGCTTCATTAACAGCTACTGCCCATGCAGCATTATCATCGCGAAGCGGTGTATTGTTTTCTATAATCCGTCCTTCTAGCGCTATGTAAAGTGGGGAATATTGGGGAGAACGAATGCATTCATTTGCGTAAAGCATTACTCCTATACGACCCATAGCATTAAATTTTCTGCTTTGTAAAATATCCGTTTTTATCAACTTCCAAGACAGAAAGTAATATAAAGGTACGTGTCCAAGTTCTGATTTTGACTTTAGCCACGTTAGGTCTTGCGTAGCTTCTTGCTCAGATAATTGAGCATTTTTATTTATTAGGTAAGGATAAAGTGTAGTTAAGATATTTTGATAATCTTGTTTTTCTAGTGCCACATCGAGAAATTTACTTCTATCAAGTAGTTTTTCTGAACACGCAAGCGAACTAAATAGTAACGGTATTAAGTAAATTATTTTTATCAAGACAAGCTCCTTGTTAAATATTTTGTAAACCCTAACAGTTATATATGGACCGGTGTGTCCGTATAATAATATGGAAGTTGTTTGGATTTTCATGATGTTTTTCTCTTTCTAGATTCTCTGCAGTCCAGAATAACGGTTTATTCTCCTAAATATTTCCTTCATTCTCAGTCGCCTATTTCGGCAGTCCTTAAATTGAATGAGTTTTGGATTAATACTGCTGATATGCATTATTTTAAATGTGGCGATAAAGCGATTAGGATTGAATAGGGATTTGGATTGGAACGTACTGAATTACTATAGTGATTTAAAGCCAAGTAATTTGCGTTGGTCAATCCAATCAAAGTGTCCCTCCTGCCGAACGAAGAAGGTGCTCAAGTACTGTGGGTTCAAACATTTGAATATCCAAAGGTCGCAGAGGCAGTGCGTCACATCGCTGAGCCTGGCAATGAACAAAACCTTGATCGCCTACAAATGCATTTGTAGGCGAACTTACCCATCCATCAAGCGGAACGCGCTAAAGCCGCGCCCCTTATGTAAACGTTAGCTATAATATGAAAACTTATGTGTAAATCATTTAGATTAATTCTTTTCTTACTTACATTTATGCTTGCGAGTTGCGCAGCAAGAGGCCTCTTTTTCAAAATGCGCCAACACCGAAATCAAATAACGCCTTAATCTATATTTATCGTCCTGGTAGCTTTGTTTAAGGTGGGCGAGATGCATATTTTTATTTCGATAACAAAAATGTTGCTGATTTAAGCCCCGAGGGCTATACGCAGATTTACCTCGACTCAGGGACATACACCATAAAGCAAAAATGGCCTATTGACTTAATCGGCTTCAAAGATCTGGAACTACCACTAACTGTTGAAGCTAACAAAACTAACTACTATAGGTTTTACTGGCGGCGGGGTGCCTGTCTAATTGGAAATATATACTTTGAGTGGTCGTTGCAACGAGTATCAGAACAAGATGCAAAATCAGAAATATCAAAATACCATTTTCAACCGGCCAAATAATGGCTAATCCGTCCATCAACCGGGATGCACTAAAGCTTTAGTCAAATGTTGACTGTCTGCTTTGTGTTGGTTGACGATATACGACCAATACCGGCCTTTCGGGATAAAGAAAAATTATCCTGTATTATTATTTAGAAGCTTAATTCCATCTAAATGAGCTGCGCAGGTTTTTTTAATAATACTGACTAAGTCAATTGTATAAGGGCGCGATATGGTTTCTGACATGCCCGTAGCGTGCAACTCTGACCAGAGACCTTTCTTTCCGATGGATTTGGCAATTACATACTCATGCTCAATGTAACTTTGAATTCCCCAGCTTGGTAGCGCAGCAATGCCTCTACGGCTTGCAACTAGTTGCATAATCGCAACGGTAAGCTCAGCTGTACGGCTTTTAAATTTTACATTGGCTGGCTTAAGTACATTGCGAATGATATCGATTCTTTCTTCAGGTACAGGATAAGTAATCAAAGTTTCATCAATAAAATCTTCTGCTAACAACCTGGATTTATTACGTTTACTATGATCTGGTGGTAATACTGCCAAAATCTCAAATTTAAATAAAGGTTGATGTTTTAAGTCACCTATCTTTTCAGGCAGGCTACCTATTACTAAATCTGCTTTACCTTCATGTAACAAGCGCCAGGGATCGCTATGAAAGCCTGCCACTAAATCAATCTCTACTTCTGGCCAAGCCCGTCTAAAGGCGTCCATGACTGGCGTCAGCCAGTCAAAGCAGGTGTGACATTCCAACACAATCCGCAACTCACCAGATTGGTCACTTTTCAGGCGGATTAAATCGCGTTCTGATTTTTCAA
>JBKJPJ010000073.1:0-7712 GCA_046595225.1 Saccharimonadales bacterium (SeqCode) | reverse complement strand
TTTACAGGGTGTACAGGGCCGTAAACAACGCCGTTCTAAGTACGGTGCCAAAAAGGATAGCAAGTAATGCCGCGCAAGAAAACTAAATCACTGGTTCGTGATATTCAACCTGACCGTTTGTACAACAGCGTTCAAGTACAACGCTTGATTAATCGGGTCATGCAAGACGGCAAAAAGCAGATGGCCGAGAAACTCGTTTATGGAGGCTTACAAAAGGCAGCCGACAAAGCAAAAGTGCAAAACCCCGTTGAGGTTTTTGAGCAAGCCATGAAGAATGTGCAACCGCACGTAGAGACTCGCTCACGCCGTGTAGGTGGTGCTAACTACCAGATTCCATTTGAAGTAAAAGGCCAACGCCAGCAACACCTGACTATCATGTGGTTTGTTGCTTCTGCCAGAGCCCGCAAGGGAATGAGTATGGAAGATCGTTTGGCGCTAGAGTTTACGGACGCCTATAACAATACCGGTAACGCCGTTAAGAAACGCGAAGATACTCACAAGATGGCCGATGCCAACCGTGCCTTTGCTCACTTCGCAAGGTACTAAATGGTTGATGCTGTTTTTCCGGATGGTTCGGAGAGTGTATTTGTTAGTACCGATGTACTTTGTCCGACTACAGCATCTATATGCCCTGCAAGAGAAAACCTTGTTAAATTATATGAGGAATTTACAGAAGCATCTATAGCAGAAAGTCTGCCAGCAGAGTGTAACCCGAAATTGAACGGAGCGAAGCTTTCCATTAGATTAGGCGAATATGGACTCCGTGCACGAGCAATTGAGTGTGACGGGCCTACTGGTGGAATATGTCCAACCCGCGAATCTATGAACGAAGACAGACTGCGAAAACATACTGTAGGATTTATAAAACGAATAATAGGAAGAAATTGATATGGCTGCAAAAAAATACCCCCTAGATAAACTTCGTAATATTGGCATTATTGCTCATATTGATGCTGGGAAAACTACAACCACCGAAGGTATTTTGTACCGAACTGGCCTAAAGCACAAAATTGGTGCCGTTCATGAAGGCGAAACTACTACCGATTGGATGGCTCAAGAGCGAGAACGCGGTATTACCATCGTCTCTGCAGCGGTAACCTGTTATTGGAAAGATCACCAGATCAACATTATCGATACTCCTGGACACATTGACTTTACGGTTGAAGTTGAGCGATCACTACGTGTGTTGGATGGCGCAGTAGTCGTATTTGACGGCAAAATGGGAGTAGAGAGCCAGTCCGAAACAGTATGGCGTCAAGCTGACAAATACGGCGTGCCTCGCATCTGTTTTATAAATAAAATCAATCAAACCGGCGGTGACTTTAAAAAATCATTAGCCAGCATCCACGCCCGCCTTAATAAACATGCTTTTCCCGTGCACCTCCCTATTGGCTTCGAGCAAAGCATAAATGGCGTCATCGACCTCGTTAGTATGAAGGCCTACACTTATAAAGATTTTACCGATAAAAACGTTACAGAAGTTCCTGTCCCAGATGACATGTTAGAAGAAGCCAAACGTGCCCGCAGCTTACTTGTGGAAAACGCCGTAGCCGAAGACGAAACAATTTTAGAAAAATATTTTGAAGTCGGTGAAGAAGGATTGTCAGAAACAGAAATTATGCAGGCTATCCGTACCGCAACCCTAAGTGGCAAATTCTTCCCTGTAACCGGCGGCGATGGAAGAGGTGTAATCGTCGAGAAAGTTCTCGATTTAGTAAATGAACTGCTGCCAAGCCCACTTGACCGCGGCAACACTTGGGGTACGCACCCTAAAACTGGCGATGAAATAGAACGTAAACCTGACCTTTCCCAACCCTTTTCAGCGCTCGCCTTTAAGATTACTACTGATCCATTTGTGGGAAAATTGGCTTACTTCCGAGTCTATTCAGGAAAATTAGTTGCAGGCAGCTACATTCTTAACAGCTCCACAGGAGAAAAAGAACGTGTTGGCCGTATAGTTCGTTTGCAAGCAGACAAACGTGAAGACGTTACAGAAGTCGATGCCGGAGATATTGCCGCAATTGTTGGTCTTAAGGGAACAACCACCGGACACACGCTCTGTGACCAGAATAACCCAATAGTGTTAGAGAGTATTACTTTCCCAGAACCACCTGTATCAATTGCTATTGAGCCTAAAACCAAGAGCGACCAAGAGAAGATGGGTATTGCTTTGCAGCGTCTTGCTGAGGAAGATCCTACGTTCAGAATTCGTGTTGATGATGAAACCGGCCAGACTATTATCAGTGGTATGGGTGAACTTCACTTAGAAATTATCGTAGACCGCATGAAACGGGAATTTACCGTAGAAGCAAATGTCGGACAACCACAAGTTGCTTACCGCGAGACAATTCGCAAAGACGGCATCGAGGCCGAAGGTAAATACGTCAAGCAAACTGGTGGCCGTGGACAATATGGCCATGTTTGGCTACGGGTAAGCCAAAACGAGCAAGGTAAAGGCTTTGAATTTATTAACGCCATTAAGGGCGGTGTTGTTCCCAGTGAATATATTAAGCCAGTTCAAGAAGGCGTTAAAGAAGCCCTCAGTAACGGTATTATTGCAGGTTATCCAGTTGTGGACGTTAAAGTCGAGTTATATGACGGTAGCTATCATGATGTTGACTCCAGCGAAATGGCCTTTAAGATTGCCGGTTCCATGGGTGTCCAAGCCGGTGTCAAGAAGGCAAATCCGGTACTGCTCGAACCTGTCATGAAAGTAGTGGTGGTTACTCCGGAAGCATTCATGGGTGATGTTATTGGTGATTTAAACGCCAAGCGCGGACGAATTGAAGAAATGGAAGACCTTCAAAACAACATCAAACAAATCACCGGTTTCGTACCCCTCGGTGAGATGTTCGGTTACACCACCAATCTGCGTTCTATGACTCAAGGCCGGGCAAGTTCAAGTATGGAACTAGCCCATTACGCAGACGTACCTAATCACGTTGCCGAAGCCATCATTGCCAAAAATAGTAAGTAGATTAACCCTTTACAAACAGCAACTATTTACCTATAATCATCTGGTAACTCGCGTGAGCTAGTTTAGCTTATGCAAAAATAATTAAGATAGCAGGAGACATTTATGGCGGCAGAGAATTTTGATCGGAGTAAGCCCCACGTTAACGTAGGAACTATGGGTCACGTTGATCACGGAAAGACCACTTTAACAGCGGCCATTACAGCTGTTTTGGCAAAGAAAATGCCAAGTAAAGTTAACCAACCAGTTGCCTATGATCAGATCGATAATGCCCCAGAGGAAAAGGCTCGTGGTATAACTATTGCGACTTCTCACCAAGAGTATGAAAGTGAAAAGCGGCATTACGCCCACGTAGATATGCCCGGTCACGCAGATTATGTAAAAAACATGATTACAGGTGCGGCACAGATTGACGGTGCAATTTTAGTTGTTGCCGCTAACGATGGTCCGCTGCCACAAACTCGTGAACACGTTTTGCTTGCTAAACAAGTGGGTGTTCCGTACATCTTAGTGTTTCTAAATAAAATGGATCTTGCGGATCCTGAACTCATTGAATTAGTTGAAATGGACGTTCGTGAGCTGTTGGCTAAAAACGGTTTTGACGAAAACGCACCTATCATCAAGGGATCAGCTACCAAAGCTCTTGAAGGGGACGCAGCTAACGAAGACGCTATTATGGAACTCGTCAAAGCCATGGACGACAACGTACCGGAGCCTAAGCGTGAACTAGACAAGCCTTTCTTGATGCCTATCGAAGATGTCTTTTCAATCAAGGGTCGTGGCACCGTTGCTACTGGCCGTGTTGAACAAGGAATTGTCAAAGTTGGAGAAGAAATTGAAATCGTCGGCATTCGGGATACTCGAAAGTCCACGGTTACCGGTGTTGAGATGTTTAAGAAGAATCTTGATCAAGGTCAAGCTGGTGATAACGTAGGAATTTTACTGCGAGGCGTTGAGCGTGATGACATCGAACGTGGCCAGGTTCTTTGTAAGCCCGGCTCAATTACACCTCATACCGAGTTTGATTCAGAAGTATACATTCTTACCAAAGAAGAAGGTGGCCGTCATACGCCATTTTTCAAGGGTTACAAACCACAGTTTTACTTCCGTACTACTGATGTAACCGGCGAAGTTGAATTACCTGCTGACAAAGAAATGGTAATGCCAGGGGATACAATTACCTTCAAGGTAAAATTACTAGCTCCGATTGCCATGGAACAAGGGTTACGCTTCGCTATCCGTGAAGGTGGCCGAACGGTTGGTGCTGGTGTTGTAACTAAAATCATCAAGTAAACATTCGTTTACCGAGAAGCCCCTAAAAGAGCCCTCAAAATAAGGGCTCTTTTCTTTTTAACTGGTAGATTGTATAATTTGTGAGTAAAACTAATGGTGATGACTAAAAGTCGCTGGGATCGTCTTATACGTTTCCCAGAGATGTTACATCACAAAGGATTCAATTTTTATGGCCGAAGAAGTAACTAAGCAAGCAACTGAAGTAAAAGAAGATGTTAAGGAAGTAAAAAAGCCCCAACCGAAGGCAGCTGCTACTAAAAAAGCTGATGCGCCGGTTAAGCAACGGATCAGAATTAGATTAAAGTCCTATGACCATAAAGTCATCGACCAATCTGCAAAGCAAATTGTTGACACCGCACTTAGAACTGGTGCAACCATAGCCGGACCGATTCCATTGCCTACCAAAAAAACACTCTACACCGTAATAAAAAGTCCTCATATCTATAAAAAAGGTCGTGAACAGTTCGAGATGCGCGTTCATAAACGGTTAATAGACATCACTGACCCCACACCCAAGACAATCGACAGCCTTATGAACTTAAGTCTGCCAGCCGGCTGTGACGCTGAAATAAAGATGTAAGTCATATTTCGTAATTAGATAAGCATCGAATAGATTACCTGTGAATAATGAAGCGAAAACCTGGCGTGAAAAGCCGACTCTAAAGCGCTATATTGCCGCTGGCTTAGTTAGTGCCGGCCTTATAAATTTAGTTACCATTGCGGGGGAATCAACAGATTTATTAGGCAGCCGACCAACAGCACTAACATTAGATGAACAGCGATCTATAGCTCAGCAAAAGTTTATACGCGCATACAACAGCACTAATACGACGGGTAGATTTAAGATGTTGCTAGTCGATGGATTCACTGCTAATGTACCTACCACACATCGAGATGGTACTCTTTTTCATAGCTTTGATTATTTACAAGATAGTGGCCGGGATATACACCTTGGTAATACTTGTTTACGCTATGCTCTACAGTATGAGGTAGATAAGCCAGTTACATTACTCGATCCATCATTACATGATGTAGTGATTATCAATGCGAATCCTAATATCCAAGAAATATCTTATACGTGGCCTGCCACACTAGAAATTGAGGGGTTACGAGCTATAATAAATGGGCACCTTGATATGTCAGAAATTCGTTTTTCAAATACTGAAACAGCCGATGCAATGGCCGAGCTCAATTGTTTACCACGAAGTGGAGATTTTATCTCTCCGAACGGTCCGCCGCTGACAATGGCTTAGTACATATTCCATGGTTATGCTTAAATAGCAGTAATGATCAAAAAACGAAAAGCAGCAGAACCCGACAGCGTCTATTTTTTAAAAATAGTTTTGTATGTAATCTTAGGTTCACAATGGGTATGGCTAACCAATGCTAATGAGGCTAAACAGATTCCGCTGCCTATAGGACTTATTCTAGGGCTCTGGTTTGCTGCTCATGAGCATTTTAGAATAGACCGTAAAATTGAATATGCATTGCTACTTGTGGCAGCCCTAATTGGCTTTTGGATTCAATCTGGAATATTTGTAAGTTTGCTCAACTAATACGTATAAATTATTAAATATTATTGTAGAATCCACAACCTATTGACAGGAGTACTCGGCAAGTGCTAATCTGTTATGGTATTTAAAGTTTTTCTGATACTTGGTGAGCTAGCAGGTCGCCTCCACCAGAGGTAGAAACCGCTAAACACCAAGCGTTTTTGTGTCTTGGCTCAAAATCGTTAACAGATTACAGGTTCTTGAAAGGACGACTGTGAAAGCATTAATTGCCCGCAAGATTGGTATGACGAGCACTATCGCTGATGATGGTGTAGTTGCTGCAGTTACGCTTCTTTCGGTTGCCCAACAAGTCGTATCTCAGGTAAAAACCGTTGAAACCGACGGTTACAATGCTCTTCAAATGGCTACCGAAGACGGTAAAAAACTTGGTAAATCAGCAGCAGGCCACTTTAAGGCAGCCAAGATAATGCCAAAAATTGTCCGTGAATTTCGAATTACAGACGAAAACTCAGAAGAACTTACCGTCGGCTCAACTCAAACAGCCGACGTTTTTAATGTCGGTGATGTTGTCCACGTTACAGGCACTAGTAAAGGTAAGGGCTTTGCCGGTACTATCAAACGTCATAACTTTCATCGCCAACGTAAAACTCATGGCGGTAAAGGAAATACTCGTAAACCGGGTTCTATTGGTTCAATGTACCCACAACATATTTTTAAAGGTAAGAAGATGGCCGGTCAAATGGGTCATGAAAAAGTTACCGTTAAAAACTTGAAGGTGGCATTAGTAGACGTTAAGCAAGGCATTATTGGTGTAACAGGAGCCGTACCTGGACCTAGAAAAAGTATTGTGCTCGTCAATGACGCTAACCGGAAAGCCAAAAAATGAGCGTTTCTACCTTTACTAAAACTGGCAATAAAGCTACCACTCCCGTCAAATTAGATAGTTCTATCTTTGCAGTTTCGGTTGAAAGCCACGAATTACTCAAGCAAGCATATGTTGCCTATTTATCTAATGGCAGGCTAAACCTGGCTGTAACTAAAGAACGTGGAGATGTTCGCGGAGGTGGCCGTAAACCATGGAAACAGAAGGGAACTGGCCGAGCACGGTTTGGCTCAAGTCGTAACCCAATCTGGCGTGGTGGTGGTATAACTTTTGGTCCGACCGGTAATGAAAACTACACTAAGAAGTTACCGATTAGTGCAAAGCGGACTGCAATCCGCCAAGCCCTGAGCATGGCCGCTCAAGAGAACCGTATTAAAGTTATTGAAAGCTTTGATACACTCGGCGGCAAAACTAAAGAAATGGTGACATTTTTAGCCAAGATTGAAGCTACCGGCAATGTTATTTGTGTAGTTGCTAAAAAAAATGATACCGGCGAGCAAGCCGTTCGTAATATTCAAAAAGTCAAGGTTATTGGCGCTATGTACTTAAACGTATACGATGTTGTAAACGCCGATTCAATACTTATTGCGAAAGATGCCTTACCTATCATCAACGAGTGGTTAGCAGTTAAAACAACAGCTAAGGCTGCAGTATGAGTAAATCTATGGTTCTTATGCCCCGAGTCAGCGAAAAGGCTTATGGACTCAGTCAGACAAATAATGTTTACGTCTTCTTAGTGCCTGTTGATGCCAATAAACTAATGATTAAACAAGCGGTGTCCGCTCAATTTGAAGTTACCGTCATGGCTGTAAATGTTATCAACAATAAAGGTAAAGCTAAGCGAACTGTTCGCCGTGGTGGACGTACAATAATGGGTCGCCGATCTGACATCCGTAAAGCCTACGTTACCATCAAAGCTGGCCAAAGTATTCCTGTATTTGCTGCCGTCGAAGATGATGAGAAGAAAGCTAATGCTGCTAAGCCGACCAAATCAAGTCGTTCCCCTCGCGTTAAGAAGGGAGACAAATAATGGCTATTAAACTATACC
>JBKJPJ010000071.1:0-6968 GCA_046595225.1 Saccharimonadales bacterium (SeqCode) | reverse complement strand
CAAGTCTGCACTTACGTTGTACCAGTCTCAACGGCAACAAAAAATTGAGCCGCTGTCAATTGTCGGCATGCTGGCCTGGCAGATGCATGTTATTGCTACCGTCAAAGCAGGGAAGGATATCGGCGATAGTGTCATCGCCAAAGATGCTGGGATTAACCCATATGTCGTCAGTAAGAGCCGCGCCATAGCCAAACGCATGAGCCGCGATCAACTAAAAAGTTTAGTCAGCAGGTTATTACAACTTGATATAGATTTAAAATCGAAAACGCGAAATGCCGACGACGTAGTCAGTCAGTTTATTATCGAACTGTCCGAAACAGCTAAAACAGCGGAAACGGCTAAAACTATTTCTTAAGTTTCGTGGTTTTAGTAGTAGCAGGTTTCTTGGCGACTGCTTTTTTAACAGGGGATTTCTTGGCAGGAGTTTTTGTGGCTACTGGTTTAGTAGCAGATTTAGCTGCTGGTTTTGCGGCTTTTTTACCGGTACCAACCAGCTTAACGCCACCAGTTTTCGCTTGGGCAGCTAATTGCCGTTGCTTACGGGCAACTTTGTTCTTGTGCATGACACCTTTTTTACCAGCAGTATCCAGAGCGCTTTGGGCTTTGCGATGAGCAGCAGAAGCTTTAGATCCGCCCCCAGAAATGGCCGTTTGAAAGCTTTTAATAGCAGTCTTCAAAGAGCGTTTAGTTTTAACGTTTCGAATAGTCGCTTTCTTGGCTATTTTGACCCGTTTCTTGGCTGATTTGATGATGGGCATGTATCTTAAACCTTATCTTACAAGTTGATTTTTTAGTCAAATGATGACTATACAGCAAGATCGCCTCTCTGTAAAGGGGTAGGTAATTATGGGGTAGACAATGCTTGTGGTTTATGGTACTCTGCTGAACAGAGAAGAAAAACACAAAAAAATGGAAAATCCTAAACAACAAGCTATTGAGCGTCTTAAAGCATCAAATAATGTGCTGGTAACGGTCAGTAATAACCCCTCAATCGACCAGTTAGCCGCAGCAATTGGGTTAACCCTCTTTTTGAATAAACTGGGCAAACACGCCACCACCGTTTTTAGCGGGCAGGTGCCTTCAATACTAGAGTTTTTGCAGCCAGAGAAGAGCATCGAGAAAAATACCGATAGTTTGCGCGATTTTATCATCGCACTCGACAAATCCAAGGCCGACAAACTGCGGTATAAAGTTGAAGACCGCGTAGTCAAAATTTTTATTACGCCATACCACACTTCCATTGGTGAAAAAGATTTAGAATTCAGCCATGGTGATTTCAATGTCGATGCTGTGTTAGCTATCGGGGTACAAAAGCGCGAAGAACTGGACCAGGCCATAACATCGCACGGCCGGATTTTACACGATGCCACCGTTTTAACCGTCAACACCCAGTCACGAACCGATATCGGGGCCATTAACTGGCAGGATCCCAACGTTAGCAGCCTGTGTGAACTTGCCTATGGCATAGCCGAAACGTTACAGGCAGACGCCGTTGACGGCCAGATGGCAACTGCTTTCCTGACTGGTATTGTGGCCGAAACCGAACGTTTCAGTAATTCTAAGACGTCTTCGACCGCCATGGCCATAAGTTCTAAATTAATGACTGCTGGTGCCAACCAGCAATTAGTTGCTACCAAATTACAGCCTCCTAAACCCCAACCGAAACCGGTAGATCCTACTGATGAATCTTTCAAAGTGCCGAAGGGGAGTGCTGAAGACAACGCTACTAAGAAACCTGTCGAAAACACTATTGCGCCAACCGCTGCCCCAGCGAGTACTCCGAGTGCTCCCATGAGTGCTACCGAAACCGAGCTGCCTAAGCCAGTCAAAGACGATGGGGCCATGACTATTGACCACAACGACAAGCCAGCTGTCGACATCAACCAGATTTTAAACAGTGAAGAGCTGGAAGAAGATTCTGTAGAAGAAGTTCACATAGATGATCAAGGTACGCTCAAATATGCTGCCGAAATGGCTCGTGACCAAAAGGCCGCCGAAGCAAGTGCCAGCCAAATCAGTACCGATTCGGGCTCGCCAACGCCGCCCGTCAATCAAGCACCAACTATTGGCGCTGCTCCCAACACCCCTGTGGATCCTTTAACTACAAGTACCAACCCTTCAGGCCAGCCACTATTGAGCCATAACTCGCCGTTACCTGGCCCTAGCACGCCCCCCGATCTAAACGACTTGCTGCGCGCAAATTCATCAAGTGATGTGGAGCCGTCAGCTGATGCGGATGCTAATGCTATTAGTTTCCCTTCGATGCCAGAAGCGCCTGACTTTACCCTTACCGATTTAGAAAAATCTGTTGGCAGTCCGCACTTGCAATCTAACGGTGCAAATAATACAGATGTTTCACATATCGACCGAGCCAGGGAAGCCGTAACCAGTGCCGTGAGTGGTGCTCCGGCGCCCCTAGAGCCAACTGCATCGTTAAATGCTAGCCCAATAGACCTAAACCCCGATTTCGTCGCACCACGTCCCGATGTATACAGTGCTGGCCTTGAAGATTCTGACCTGCCAGCCAATTTGGTTCCTCCCCGCAGTCCGGTTGATACAACCGCCAGCCCTAACGACACCACTGCACCGCCATTAGTTCCGCCTCCTTTGATGCCTCCGATGCCAATGACACCAATGACACCGCCGTCTTCGTTTACCCCACCCCCTAATGACATTCCGGCACCCCCCACACCTGGCAATCCACTCTTTCCTCAGCCATAATAGCCGGATGCACGGTATTTTATTGATCGACAAGCCTAAAGGCTGGACCTCGTTTGATGTGGTTGCCAAAGTCCGCGGTATGTTAAAGCAGGCTCAGCCCACAACCACTGGTGAAAAACCCCGTAAAATTAAAGTCGGCCATTGTGGCACACTCGACCCCTTAGCAACCGGCCTGCTGGTATTAGTGGTGGGCGATTACACCAAAAAAGCCCAAGAGTTCACCAAACTGGACAAAATCTACGAAGTTACCATGAAGCTGGGCCAAACCAGCACTACCGGGGATGAAGAGGGCGTAAAGACGGTAGTATCTAATGAAAAACCACCTCTAGGCCTCCCACAGACTGTTCTAGAGGGTTTTGTAGGTGAAAGCCAACAAATACCACCCCAGTTTTCGGCGATCAAAGTAGGCGGCCAGCGGGCTTATAAACTAGCCCGGGAGGGTAAAGCAGTCAAATTAGAGCCCCGCCAGGTGACAATTTACAGTATTACAGAGGTCACCTATGCTTACCCTGAGGTCAGCTTTACCGTTAAAGTATCATCCGGTACCTATATACGAAGTTTAGTAGAAGATATCGGTACCAAGTTGGGCACAGGGGCCTATATGAGTGACCTCAGCCGAACAAAAGTAGGAGATTTTCTACTCGAGGATGCAACTTCTGTAGGAAACCTCAAACTACTTGATTAACAGGGGAGAGTGTGCTACAGTATGGCCAGCGTATGATAACAAGTGAGAAAAAACAGGCGATTATTGCGGATGTCGCAACATCAAAAACTGATACTGGCTCTCCAGAGGTACAAGTAGCAGTTTTAACTGAACGCATCCAAGAAGTAACCGCTCATCTAAAGCAAAATAAGCACGACTTTATGGCCCGTCGTGGTTTATTGCAAATGGTTGGCCGCCGCAAACGGCTGCTTAAGTATTTGGCAAGCCAAGACAGTAACGCTTACCTCGCCATTGTTAAAAAACTTGGCCTGCGTAAATAAAGCGCTCAGACTACTTGCTCGGCGGTAATTATTATCAACCCGAACAACAAGCTTGTGCACATTAACGAATAAGTTACAGCTATTCGACCCTAATTTCGACATAGAGACCAGATATATGGCAGGAAGCACAAGATATCCATATATTTGCACTTTATGCCGAACAGGATCCTGATAGCAGAAAGGTACTTAAAATATGAGTACAACCCCAACAAATAACACCCAAGTAAATCCACTGGGAAAAAAGATCATTAAAGTAACCACTAGCCTATGTGGCCGCGAACTGAGTTTAGAAGTCGGCCGTGTTGGCTTTCGTTCTACTGCTTCAGTCATAGCCCGCTACGGCGACACTGTCGTGCTAGCAACAGCCATGGTCAGCCCCCGCCAAATTCAGGGCATGGACTACTTTCCGTTAAGTATTGATTATGAAGAAAAGTTTTATGCAGCAGGCAAGATTAGCGGCAGTAGGTTTGTTAAACGCGAAGGCCGGCCTTCCGAGGATGCCATATTAATTGGCCGCCTGATCGACCGCCCTATTAGACCACTGTGGCCAAAAGGCTACCGCTACGAAGTACAAGGTGTTACAACCGTACTGAGCATGGATCCTACCTTCCGCCCAGACATGGTAGCTATGATCGCTATGAGCGCCGCCTTTATGTTAACCGGTGCACCGTTTGAGGGACCAATTGCTGGACTGCGCGTTGGCCAGGTTGACGGCAAACTAACCGCTTTCCCAACGGCCGAACAGCTTGAAACAGGTCCGTTGGACCTCGTCGTAGCTGGTCGCGGTGATGCAGTAATGATGGTAGAAGCCGGCGCTAATGAAGTCAGCGAAGAATTAGTAGCAGAGGCTATCGAATTTGCTCATAACAGTTATCAACCTGCCATCAAGTTGCAAGAAGAACTAGCTAAAAAAGTTGGTGTTGCCAAGCAGGAATACGAACTGGTTCTTCCCGATGCCAGCATTCAAAAAGCAATGGATACTTGGGTAAAAGGCAAGCTCGGTAAAGACCTGCGTGTGCCATACCCAGAGCGCAATGAACTTATGAAAACCTTACGTGACGATATGCATGCCCACTTCGAGAAGCAGCTAGGGGTAGAAGATTACGGCGTAACCCGTACACAATACGAAGAAGCCTTGACAATGGCCATCCATAAGGATGTACGGGCCGGCATAATAGAGTCCGAAACCCGTCCTGACGGCCGTAAATTGACCGAAATCCGACCGCTGGCCAGTGAAGTTGGCTTATTGCCGCGGGCTCATGGATCAAGTTTGTTTAGCCGTGGTTTAACCCAGGCCTTGAACATTGTCACACTGGCTCCAACATCGTATGCGCAGATGATTGATACTATGGAAAAGAATATCGATAAAGCCTTTATGCACCACTACAATGCACCTGGCTATACGGTAGGCGAAGTTAAACGTTTGGGCAGCCCCGGACGCCGCGAAATTGGTCACAGCGCCTTAGCTGAGCGAGCTTTACTGCCCGTTATCCCCACCGAAGCTGACTTTCCATACACTATCCGATCGGTAACCGAGATCATGAGCCAGAACGGTAGCACCAGCATGGCTGCCACTTGCTCGAGCTGTTTGGCTTTGATGGATGCTGGAGTGCCCATCAAGCGACCCGTTAGCGGTATTGCTATGGGCCTGATGCTGGACGGTGATAAACCGTACATTTTGAGCGATATTGCCGATGCCGAGGATTTTGCCGGTGACATGGACTTTAAAGTTGCCGGAACTGAAAAGGGAATTACTGCCTTGCAAATGGACATGAAAGTCCATGGTCTGGACATCGCCATCCTTAAAATAGCCTTGATGCAGGGTAAAGAAGGCCGGGCTGAGATTTTGAAGCACATGCTCACTACCCTAAAAGCTCCGAATAAAGAGATGAGCCCTTACGCTCCCCGTGTAGAGGCTATTAAAATCAACCCCGATAGAATCCGTGAAATCATCGGTAAGGGCGGTGAAACGATTAATAAGATCATTGCAGAAACCGGTGCCGAAATTGATATCAAAGACGATGGCACGGTCATGATTGCCAGCCCTGACGGACCAAGTATTGAGGCAGCCAAACAATGGATTTTGAATATTGTGGAAGATCCAGAAGTAGGCAAAATTTACCGCGATGCTCCGGTTATGAGCGTCATGGACTTCGGTGCCTTTGTACAAGTTCTACCTGGTAAAGACGGCCTGGTGCACGTCAGCGAAATGAGTGAAGAACGGGTAAATAGCCCCAGCGATGTAGTTTCGGAGGGCGATAAAGTAGACGTCAAACTTATAGCTATCGATGACCGTGGCCGTTTACAATTAAGTATGAAAGCAGCAGCAAGGGAATTAAACGGAGAGAAAAAAGATGGTGGTAAAAAAGACTAATCTACATTGGTGGGAACAGCGCCGCCGCGATGCAGCGCTGACTGCGGTGGTTGCACTCATTTTAACGTATGCATTTGCCTCCTGGGCCATAGATACCGGCAGCTTATTGCAGTACGGAGTTGCGTTTTTGCTTCTAAGTTTGTTCTGTGACCGAATCGTTATGGCCGTCCGTAATCCATAAGAATCCGCATCATATACCCATGACTACTTCAACTAAGCAGGCGCAACTTGACCAGATTAAAGCAGATATTCTTACGAATAATGTCTGTCCAGATTTGGCCAAGACGGCCAATCAAATGGTGTTTGGGGAAGGTAACCCTGATGCCGATATCGTTTTTATCGGCGAGGCACCAGGTAAGAACGAGGACCTGCAAGGCAAACCCTTCGTCGGTGCCGCCGGGAAATTTCTGAATGAAATGCTCAGGGCCATCGGGCTCAATAGGGAAGACGTGTACATTACCAACATTGTGAAATACCGGCCACCGGGCAACCGTGACCCATTGCCGGAGGAAAAAGCACAATTCTTACCGTATCTGGAGGAACAGCTAGAGGTAATTCAGCCAAAAGTGACCATTACCCTTGGTCGCCATAGTATGAACTGCTTCTTGCCAGATCTGCAGATTGGCCAAGCACACGGACAGCCTGAGCGCTATAAGGGCCGCGTTTTCTTACCGCTCTTTCATCCGGCTGCAGCATTATATAATGGGGGTTTACGGCAAGTCCTCATTGATGACTTCGCTAAAATTCCCGCTATTTTAAAACTTACAACCGTTTCAAAATGATTCAAAATAATAAATTTTTACAATTTCAATAGAGTTCCTGAAAGGAAAATATGAATAACAATCCTAATAACAAAATAAACCAACAACCTAAAACTCCAAACCCGGCT
>JBKJPJ010000094.1:0-9028 GCA_046595225.1 Saccharimonadales bacterium (SeqCode) | reverse complement strand
GAGCTTATGGCGTCGCATCGTAGTGTACAGGGCCTTAGAACTGGTTGTTCGACGGGCCACTATAGTTATTAATTTTGTGGGATTTTTTTGCACATAGCTTCGTACCGCAGCGAGTGTATTATCGGTGGAATTGTGATCGACCACCATAACCCGCACATGACGGTAATTATTTGCAAAAATACTCACTAAACTAGCGGTGATAGTAGCTTGGTTATTGGAAGCAGAAACTATGACGGTCACCCATGGCCGCTCCCGTCCTGCGCGGTCATACGGATGCATGGTTAGGTGCCGTAATGCTTGTGCATTTTTAATATCGTATACACTCGTCAGGGTCAAAAAAGCAATAAACAGAGCTAGGCCCATCATTAGTACAAGGTAGATAACTACAGCCATTAGGATACTTCCCGATAAGTAAACGTAAACAAACGGCGCTGTTCGTTCCAGCTGCCGCCGCACGTTTGAACGGTGAGAACAGAATTTTTGGTGGGCTGGAGTGCAGCGGTATTATCGGGCGTAACCAGTAGCTCTGAGCTAAATACATAGGTAAATACCCGGCCGTTAGCGGTGTAAATATACGCTAGATCACCTGGTACTAAACCTTTTAAGGGACCGAAAACATATTTATTATTATGTCCATAAATAAATGTATTGCCACTGGTGTCATTAGCAAGGCTGGTACCCAGTGCATATTGAGCATGGTAGCCGCTCAGGCTCCATGTATCAGTAGCGGCGTCATATCGTCCATCGTCCACCGGTAAATCAATTCCGAGCCGTTCGATCACAATACGGGCTGGTTTACCTGAAATAATCTGCCGTACCGGTTTGGTCTGCGCAACTACCATTGCCTTAAGTAAGCCAGCCGGTTGGGCTTGAACCGGTGCAGAAAAGAGTCGCGGGTTAACCACATACAGACCAAAAAGCAGTATTACGCCGTAGATGAGCGTAATACTGCTGTAAAAACGAGCTCTTAGAGCTAGGGGAGTCCCCTCGTTTTTCACTTTATTTTCCTTCTATTAGCTTAAAACGCGGTAGCGGTAGCCTTTAACAATCAGTTGTGACACGGCGGCGAAAATGCCGAGTGATCCAGCAACAATCCCGGCTGATGCCAAAACAGTCTTTGTTCCAGTATTTGGCAATGATTTTACTGCTGCCACTTGCTGGCTACTAGTAACGGGTGCTGTTGTAGTTGCTCCGGCTACTGTAGGTGTACCACCAGTAGTAGGAGTGGTTGTGCTCGATGCACCACAGCTGGTGTTTACAGCGGTATTAGTAGTGTTTGAATTGCTAGTATTTCCGGACTGTGAACTGCCACTATTAGTATTATTTGAGTTGTTAGAATTACCGGAATTAGAATTCTGGTTATTAGAATTGTTAACATTCACATTGTTATCACAAACAATATCGGTTGTGTTTGTTTGACCGCTGTTACATGTATTTGTTGAGTTTGGCCCTGTGGTACTGACATCACATGATGGTGTTGCCAACGCTACAGCTCCCATAAAACTAGTTGATACTAAACCTGCGCTCAGTAACTGTAATACCTTTTTCACCGTATATCCCCTTATATTACGATTCTTACTAAAATCCCACCGTTCGTATTAGTTATCTTTACATATAGATGTTTTTTTGTAAACTTTATTTTTTAACATAAGCGTCATTACTACTAGGCATGAGGCAGTTACGGTTGCATTAAAGCTTTTCGCAAAGAGTAGAAGGCCGGTTTAGGCCGGTAATTCGCATCAAAAGGCAATGGTTGGGCATCAGTTAGCCCAAGATAGTTATACCAAGTTTCTCTATCTGTTATACCCAAGACCGAGAAGCTGTTACATACTTTAGACTCTATGCAGGCCCGCATCATGTCATAGTAAATTTGGGCCTCCACCTGATTCTTAGTGCTGGATTTACCTTTATAGTCGTGCATATTAACATCAAATTCAGTGACGTATACTTTTAGCCCTAATGCACTGAAGCGCTGCATGTTGGCAATAACTTCTTCTTTTTTAGGGGGCCGGGTGCCATCTAAATGCATCTGCATGCCTATTCCATCAATCGGAACGCCCCTAGACAGAGCTCCCTTGATGTAGGCATACATATCATCAGAGGTTTTACTGAAACTTTCGTTATTAAAATCGTTTAGTATTAACTGAGCATTAGGGTCAGCGTTACGGGCCCATACAAAGGCATTGTCTATGTAATCTTGCAGTCCTAACTTATCTTGCCACCAATCATTCAAATTATAGAGGTGATCAGCTCGTGTAAAGGCTTCATTCACTACGGTCCATTCTTGTACGCGGCCAGAATAGCGGCTGCCAACTGTCTGAATATGATCATGGATAATCTGCAATAGCTGTTTTTTGCTATAATTGCCGTTTTTTAACCAATCGGGCAGCCATTTTTCTTCTCCCCATAAATAATGATGGGCCTGGACTGCCATGGAATGGTCTTCGGCAAATTGCACTACTTGATCCATCTGTTTGAAATTATAAGCGGTGGGAGACGGCCGCAACCCACCATCGGTAAAATACCAGTTGGGCGTATTGTCTGCTAGGGCCAAATTAAACTGTGAGGTCAGAATATCCGCATATATTTTTTCGTTTAAGCGGCTCGAAATGGCGAAGTTACCCAGTTGAACAGAATGGGCCTGAGCTAAAGTCTTCAACGGTGGGTTGGGCAAAACTGGTGCAACTGGTTGTAAACGCCACAAAAAATAACCTGTTAATGGCAATGTTATGGCAAACGTTAGCAATATCCCGAACCGCTTCATTGTGACTCCTTGTTTGTGCTAATTATATAGTGTAAATGTTATAAATGGCTATAACCGTATAAGCGAGCATTACATGTAAGATAATTCGCAGATCTTTATGCTATAGCCCTATATACCTATAGGTGCAATACAACATTAAATAAAGGAGGCTCATATGTTGTGGACCGTAATAGTAGTACTAATTGTTCTATGGTTACTCGGTTTTATTGGACAAGTTGGTGGATCATTGATTCATATACTATTGGTAATCGCGCTGATTGTGTTCATCTTTAATATGCTCAGCGGCCGTCGCACGATCGAATAAAGTTAAGCAAACTGAGGTAATATATGGTGGTCAAGCCCGCTTCTAACGAAGACGAAGAAGAGCTTTCGGTGGACGATATTTTAGAAGAAAGTAGGGGTGTTGATGAGGTTTTAAAACCAATTCAACACACCTATGGCCAGTTTAAAACCGGCGAAAAAAATACCGATCCATGGGTTGAGCCAACAGCTGCATTGCCAGATGTGCCACCAGACCATCCTCTGACCGATTACGACTCATAAACCAGTTAGTAGATCTTTATCAGATTGAGAACAACAAAAAATGCGGAGGAAAAATCCCCCGCATTTTTTAAGTGCTATCTGACTCGCTTAGACTAGTTTATTTCAACCCGCCTTTACGGCCGGCTTCGCTCGCTCGCTGAGGATTATTTTTGAAGTTACCCTTACTTGCTTTACCGCCTTTGCTGGCTATCTCTCGCTGTTTATTAGAATCCATTGCAGCAAAACCGCGCTTACGTGGTGTGTGTTCTTTTGTCATTGCTCCTCCTTTAACTTTACTGACCTTTTTATAGTAAACAGTGGCTGTTAATAATTCTGTAAAGAAGCTAACAGCTGGGTATGATTACGCTATACTCCACCGAATGCCCCCTTTTGTGGCGGTATCGTAATAGAAACAGAAGCTTATAATAGCCATGATGCTGCCAGCCATAGCTTCAGCGGCCACACTAACCAGAATAAACCAATGTATGAACCAGCAGTATTACTAAGGGCATTGGTACCAACCCTGGGAATCAGCCATATGCAGAGCCGCAGAGGCAAGCAAGCTTTACTTGGAATTTCAGTTATAAACCATAAATATAGAGGTTATATAACTGTCCTGTAAAAAATGTTACTGCGAACAATCACTACGTTGCTTATGCTAGAGCTAGTGCTACAAAGTACAGGAGGTAACCACGTCATGGTAGAACAGCTAACCAGTGAAAAACATTTTCACAAAAGTGATCCAAAAAAATTTGGCTATAGTATTAGCCGTGAACCCAAAACGTGGAAATATGGTTACAGTAAAGTCGTAAGGGCTGATGATGTACAAAGCTACGGCGCGGGAGTCTACTGTAAGTAATCTTACATACTAAACATTACAGTTATTATTAAATAGATACGTTACAAAGCATAAAGGGTAAAAGTACTACGGAGGTTACAGTTATGAGTTTGAAAGCCGATTTTAGAAGCAGTGATGCGCGGAAACGATTTATCAGCAAAATGGATGCCAAATGGGAGCGAAAGTTTAAACAACATGTTCACGATGCACCATCAGACGGTGGTTTCAAATACTTCGAATATCTAGAAGATTAATTTATGTTTTTGCCCATCGCAAATGAACTTATTTGCGATGGATGTGGGATGTATATAAAAGAGTTTAACTTTTATAAGCAGTTAGGAAACGGTGGACGCTGGCTTGTTCACTTAGTGTTTTATAAATGGAAGCTTGTTGCCTTTTTAGCATATCTTGTAGCGGGTTGTCAGGTTTTAAAGCATTTACTTTTGCCAACATTTGCTCGGCGGATGTAAGAAGCTGTTGCATTTGTTTAGAAATAATTACGATCGTTTTATTCCAAAACTGCTGCTGCATCGAAGTAGTCAAAATATTCACGCGGTACTGGCCTGGGGCAATAGCAAGCTCCTTTAATATAGTAGTGACTACATAGCTGAGGTGGCCTCTTTCTAGATCTTGCTGCCAATCATGCATGTCATCATTGAGCTGACGGACAATTATATATTGCCGTAAAGCAGGTAGGATATTATTGAAATCTAGTGAACCAGGTAATATACCGCTTTTCAAAAAGATAGCCAAGGCCGGCAATAGATGACCGCATGATTTATCTCCAAGCTGAGCTAGGTGGCCAAAAGCTGGTAAAGTTGGCAGATCTATTCGTCCGGAACTTATTGCGGCCCGGCAGTGCGTCACTTCCCAATAGTTAGCGGTATCGATACTATCAAAGAATTTGCGTACTAAATCTTGGAAATCATGATCGTCACCCATGGCATCTCTAAAACAATGCTGTGAACGACGCATAGCTATATTAGCTAAAGGTAACTGGCTTGGCTGACCTTCATCATCCAAAAAGTCATCATAAACTGTGTAGGCCAACCAACCATAGGTGTTAGCGAGCGCAAGTTGCTCAATCATTACCTCAACCTTAGGGAAGGGTTTCTTTAAAGATTCATTAACTATGAGGGGAATACTCACGATCTCATCACCACCGCTACTATGTAGTATCTTAGATAGTTCCGTCATTAAAATAACTCTAACGGACTTTACTAAACCCTCGTTTTGCTTTTGGGCTAAGAGCAGCACTTTTTGTTTTAGTAGTTTAGCATTGACGGAATGATTAGGCGCTTTAGTATTTAGATTATTATTTTCTTTATTTTTTGACGAAGACTGGTATAACGAAGTCATATATAAGTTAAGTGTTTCCAATACAAAAGCTGTAGTCAACACAGCAGCGCCATGATAATATGGAATGTTTTTTATCGATGGATCCATGCAAAATGCATCGGCTGGCCATGATCCGTCTTTGTTTTGAGCTTTTAAAAGGCTACTGATTTGGGAAGACGTAACTCTTTCGTGCAAATGTAGCAGAGCGCTCAGCAGCAAGGCCAGATGCAACGAATTGTTAACTAAAACAATTTCTTTTTTAATTATCGTAACCAATGTTGTGCGATGTTTCCCACTGTACCCACGACTTATGTAATAAAGCAGAGGATAAATAGATGGATAATAAGGCGAGCTAAGGTTACGGTTAATAATCGCTTCATCAATGAAATTAACTATATTCGGCAAAGGTTTGGTAATGAGGGTCAACAAATATGCAAAATTGGCGTTGACGGCTAAATCCACGTCCTGCCACTTAGGGTTAGATTCCGGGGCCACCAGCCATGTTCTATAGGGGCCACCGGGCCGGACCTCGCTAGCGACCAAAAGTTTTACCACCGAAGCCATTGCAGCCTCATTAAGTGAATCGTGATCATTGGTCCACAGACCAATCAATGAACAGGCGGTATCATCTAGATCATCAGGGTAGGGCAGGTGCTGGGCTTCGGCGGTTTTGCGATTCCAATAGTTGAACGTCCAGTGATTGCTTCTATTGGAAAGTATATAATTTGCAATATTTTCTTTTATTGAACTAGACGTTGGAATGTTTACACTAGCCAAGCAACCCAAGATTAATGCCGGGACAAAATTCGTTGAATAGGAAATATGGGAAGTAAATACACTTTTAGATTTGCTTGAGCAACTAGTAAACCCCCCGTCAGGTGATTGTTGTTGAGAAATATAAGAAATTCCGCCATTACAAGCTCTTTCAAGATCTTCTAAGTCAATCATGGCTCTTATTTTGAGTCGGATTTAGTTTTTTTAATAGGCAAGGATATAGTAAATACTGTACCGCTATTTTTACTACTTTGAAGTTGTATAGTCCCTTTAAAATCTTCTTCTACGACCTGACGTACAATAAATAAACCAATGCCGATACCTTTTGCTTTACCACTATAAAAGGGCTCAAAGATTTTCTTTAGTTTTGTTGGAGCAATACCGCGGCCGTGATCAGCAACCTCTATATGAATCATACCTTCCGCTGACCATGTTTTTATTTTGACCCATCGCTCTTTAACGGGAGGGTTAGCATGTAAGTCTGGAGAGTCATAAGCCTCAACTCCATTCGTAACAAGGTTCATAATTAATTGACGAAATCGCGTTAGATCTCCGCGAAACCTGAGGGTGCTTGGACTTTTATTAAAAACTATTAAAACTTGGTGCTTTTGGGCATTATATTTGACTATAGATACCACTTCTTCTATTTGCCGGTCTATATTGATAATCTGGGCTGCAGGTTTACTACGCAAATGTATATTTACGCGCCTCACGACGTCGTCGATATAACGGATGTTCTTTTGTATTCGGCCAATTATATCAGCTTGTTTATTACTGTTTAAGCCATCGACGTCAATAGATAAACTACTAGAAAAGTTCGCTAAGTCATGGAAAAAAGCCGTGCTCAAGTGGCCGAGTTCTGCAAAACGGTAGAACTGTTGGATTTTTTGCAATTGTGCCGCTTGTAACTCACGAGTACGTTCTTTCACTTTGATCTCGAGCAAGTCTCGCTGTCTCTTCAGGGCCCGCTCGGAACGCTGGGCACGGAACAATGATAATTCCATTTGGCGGTTGAATAACCACGATACCATAGCAATAATTGCAAATAACGTTACGAAACTTGCTGAATCCGCCACCGAAATATGCCGCTGTGTCCATGTGAGGTCCGGTTGCAATAGTGCTTTACCGTCGGCTGCAATGAGGACTAGGAATGTAAGGGCAATTGCTCCAACGGTATACAGCGAAAAACGAGCGCCCAATAGTATCCCGGCCATCACAATAGTAAGGCTGTAGAGGATGCTTGCCACGGGGTCTTGGAGGCCCCACTTAATGAGCACAACAGCAGATAATCCAAAAAACAAGCCAACTACTACTGAGCTAACAAAAACATGATGTCGTTTTCGCCGGGAGTACCAGTACAGGGAAATGAACAAAATCAATAATCCAACCATTGATAGGAAACGCCAAATAATATCCCAATCCTCTTTGACTACGATAGAGATCAAACTATTAATAGTGTTCAGGGCTATTAGAAATATTAGACCAATTAAAATTACATTTAGAACATTCTCTCGGTTATGCCTATCGGGATCAGGTTCAGAAGACTCAATAAATTTCTGAAAAAAGTTTTTGATCATACTTTATCGAGTCATCTGACCTAGAGTTTTAAACAATATCGAGCCAGGGTACTGCTACAACTTGCTGATAGATAGCTGATTCTACCGCTGTGTCACTACGGTCAATCTTGCCACTGAGTATAGTTGAAATAATATCTTGCATGGTTTCTCCTTTCTTTGGTGTTTTATGTTCTATACGGTATCGCTTATTGCATAGCCAACACCGTATGCTGTTCTGATCAATTTCGTTTTATATGGCCGGTCCACTTTGTCTCGTAAATACTTAATATGTACGTCTACGGTATTGTTCCATGAATCGGTGTCAATTTCCCAGGCGCTGTCCATGATCATTGGCCTGGTTACGACTCTACCTTGGTTGCGCATTAGATACTCCAGAATATTAAATTCTTTGCGACGCAGATGAATCTTTTTACCTGCACGTTCCACATTGCGCGTCATGGGATCGAGTGTGAGGGAACCTACCTTCAAAAGATGGGGCGACTTACTGATAGCATGACCACGCCTCAGTAAAGCCATTAAGCGAACATGTAGTTCACTAACACTGAAGGGCTTTGTGAGGTAATCATCGGCTCCCAGCTTAAACAAGGCGACTTTGGTCTCGGTCTCGAAAGAACCAGTTAGCACAAGTATTGGAGTGTCAATGTCAGCAGAACGTATTTGCTGGCACACCGTGCGGCCCGAAAGATCAGGAAGGGTGAGATCTAATATTATGACATCGAAATTACCCATTTTGGCACGCTCCAGACCTTCTTCGCCCGTATGTACGGCTTCAATTTGCCAGTTTTTGGCCAAATAACCCTTCAAGCTAGCGGTAAGTGCAGTGTTATCTTCTATGCAGAGTAGTTTCATATTGGATATATCCCTACACACTATTAAATACCTAAATGATTAAAACTGCATTAAGATTTACGATAATGTTGCGTATAACTCTCATCTAATAACGGTTGCCGCTGGAGGCAAACGCAATTTATATAAAGCAGTCGCCAAGGGTGGTTCCTGCATTGCCAGTTGTCAAAGACATGCAAAATATATCACGGGCTAGCAAGAGCTCTTTTACATCAAGCCTGTACTATTACAATGTAACTACAAAGTTTATTTACGTATCAGGCGGTAATTACGCTGTATGTACAGTAAATCATTAATTAGTTTCTGAAGAGCAGCCACTTCTTGCAAGCAAACCTGTGGTAGTTTTTGGCTCAAATCATCGAGCTTAGT
>JBKJPJ010000063.1:0-3650 GCA_046595225.1 Saccharimonadales bacterium (SeqCode) | reverse complement strand
ATCGGACCAGGTAGCGGCGTAACCGCTCCACGACGTGTAGGCGGCATTGATTTCAATAGCACTACCGAAGTGAAGATGCGTAATGTTAATGTCAGCAACTACAGCAAGAATGGTATTGCCGTTACCGCTAGATATACGAATAATGATACTCTCAGCAATCAGTTTTTGCTTGATACTGTCACGTCTAACGGAAACGCTTGGAACGGTCTAGCTTTCTACAACTTTAGCGGAACTGGCGCTAACGATAAAATTCAAGGTGTAAGATTTAAGGGAGTCAATGCTCTAACCAACAACAGCCAGGCAGGGCTAGCAATAGCTGGTGCTGCAGATGCAACTATCGGCGTAGGTGGTGCACCAACTCAATCTGTTACTGGTCCGAGCGGAAACGCACTCAACTTACATGTTACAAATTTTAATGGTAATGGTTACGATATATTCAATTACCAGAAGCAGAAAATAGAAGCTACAGAGGCTTCATTTAATGGCAAGAGCGGTGCTATGATGAATCCATCCGAAATCGCAGCTGAAGACGCTAAGATATATGACGATTTAGATCAACCAAGCCTTGGTGTCGTACATTACCACGATGCGGATACAACTGCACCATCAATACCAACTAATGGTGCGCCAAACAATCAAACGCTTAACACAAACGAATTTGATTTCACCTGGGATCCATCAAGCGATGTTTCTACTCCCATTTCATACGAATATCATGCAACACAAGATCCAACAGTTGACGGCAACAATGTTCTAACAAACGGTTTGTGGGATTCAGGACTCTTACTCACTAATATGATTCATTCCTCAGGCGCTGGCAACGGCGTATGGAACTGGCAAGTACGCGCCAAGGACGCCGTAGGCAACTACAGTGCTTGGAGTCCTGTCTGGCAAACGACCATCAATCAGTAATATTACATATATCTAGACAATATTTTCTTCTTGAGCGCGAGTATAGTCGATGTTCCAGACGTAGTCGTTCTTGACCTTTTGGTGGGCGGTGTCGAATATTCCTTCGCCGTACGCGTAAGCGCGGAGTTCGGGTTTGTTCTTGGCCATTCCGTAACCAGATTTAAAGTCTAGGTTAAGCTTGAACAACTGTTCGACTATAATCTCCAGCAGTTTATGTTTTTCGGCAGCGTCTATTTTGACTCCCTCGACAAGTTCTAGAGCAAATAACAGATGCTTTTGGTGGGTTTTGTCTTCGTAGCTTATTAAACGGAAGTTGTTGACCTTCTCTTTGTACTCGCGTTCGGCATTAATGATCTGTCGAATCTCTTCTGGGCCCACTACCCCACCATAGTAATCAACAGACAGGTCGCTGCGACCATAGTAGAACAGTACGCCAAACTCGAATTCAATAAGGTTTAATAAATCTTGACGCCCTAATGATTTGAGCTTTTTCTTGAAAGCATAGAACTCTTCTGGGTGTCCGAGGTCGTGAATATTATAACGAATGCGTGGGCTGAGGTTTTGCAGCCGACAAATCGTCACCAATAATTCACCTTTACTATTATTCTCAAACAGATAGTCATAGGGATTGTACTGGAAGATCATGGGTATGATGCCACGGCTTTGTTTAAGGAGAGCCGTGCGGAGGGACTCGTCGTCAATAAGCGCTTGACGCAAGGCAATGGTAAATGGTGTTTCGTGGGCCACATTAATCTCTAAGTCGGAAGCCCCATATGAACCAATTACACTTTTGTATACTTCTAACAACGATTGCCTCATGGGTTCGCTAATGCCTTCGCCCCCGTAAATGGCCGAAATCGTGAACTTACTAAAGTCTACCCGGTCATCGTCGGCAATTTGTTTAAGAAAGGGCGGGTAGCCAGTAATCACATAATCAAACCGCGGGCCCAGCTCTAATAACGTGTCAATTACTTTAGTAAGGTCCGGCCCAGTTGATTTAACGCGGCTGATTTCTAATAAACTGAGCGAGGTGTTAAAGCCGGTCGACCACGCCCCCATCGCAAAAGTGTTAATGACGATTGGCTCGGTTTTACCAACAAGATGCCTAAAGGTGACCTGGATGAGCCGGCGCGTAACCCGGCGTTCTTTTTTACCGCGGGCCCAGCTGGTGGGGTGGCCGCTACTCCCCGACGACTCATCGAGCATGACACCGCTTTTGGGCAGAATGCCGTCACGTAGTTTTTCTGTAAGAAAGTACTTTTTGATGTACGATTCCTTGTCCATTTCGGGAACATCGTTGAGTGTAGCACCGCGTGCGGTAATGCGTGGACCGTCATAGGTATGTTTAGATAAAAAGTCGGTATAAGCAGGTACTCGCCTGGCTGCAAAACGCTGTAACCGTACAGCCCTGATTTTGCCGAGAGTAACCCTAAAATTTCCAATTTGTGGAGCAAGAAAGAATTTATGGACCGCGGGTCCAACATCTATGGTCCAGATGACCCAATCTAATACTGCTACAAAACTAACATATATAAAATCAACCATAATTACCTTTTATACTTTTTAATTAAATGTTGCTCTATGGGTAACCGTAAACTACGAGTCGGCGGTTCTGATGAGCCTGCCCGGTAAATAAACACCAAAAAGTTTTTTTGGCGGTCTTCATGTTGCACGCCTATTAACGTTAGGAAGTCACGGTGCGCTGCCTGGTTGCTCATAATAGTACCGAACGGGTGCAAGTAGTAGCCTTGGGCGGCTAACAAATACCAGATCTTCATGAGCGCAACCCCAACATCATATGCCTCCTTCTCTGTGCTAAAGGGTGTGCGCATATAATACACATCACTGTCATCGCTCATGGTACGCAGATAGTAGCGTTTAAGACACCAGTCGATGCCCTTCATCCGCAGGATTTTATAATGCTGTACGATAAATTTCAGGGTACGACCGTTTATTTCCATGCAGTCATACGAAAGCCCGTCCATTTTTGCCTCTTTCTCTGCTTTGTTGTAGCGGAGCCAGTGATTAAGTTCCTTGCGTACGTCATCATCAAACATATCATCAAATACTGCTCGCTGGTTAAGCCAGATAGCCTGGTGACCACCGGGACGGTCCATTTTGACGAGTTCCATGCCCATACCCGAGGCCAATTTAATAGTCTGGTCAGATATACTAGAATCTATCCCCGCGGAGTATTTTTTTCGAGATGTCTGACGAAATAATATAGTTTGTTTCACGCCCTCGTCAGGTTGGTGTATGTCGTAGGCAATTGAGCACTGAGCAAACAATACATCACCTTGTCCTTTCATTAATTCGAGCGACGGAAGCGTCAGCCGATGAGTTATTGTATGGCCTAAAGCCTGGGCGCAAAGTTCTAAATGTTCCATAAATACACCCATTGTCACGTAACTAAACAAAAATGAGATTTCGGTTGCTTGCAAACCTCTATCTAACTCAAAATACAACTCAAATTCAGTGTCACCCGATTCTTCAACCCGTATAGGTTGTCCGTTGTGTGGGGACGGATAATGGTTGGCCAATTCCAGTAATTTTATAAGTTTTTCGTTTTTGGGTGTCATGGGAGACCTTTAATGCTCTGTAGTATAGCATTATCTTGAAAACTAAAACTTCTAGTTTGGTACGCTGGCAGCTTCTTTAAAAACGGTATACGCCGGTTTTTTAGCGCCATCGCTGGTTATAAGGCCAAAGAAGTTTTCACTTGTAGCTACATCGGTACC
>JBKJPJ010000030.1:0-5432 GCA_046595225.1 Saccharimonadales bacterium (SeqCode) | reverse complement strand
TCACGCCAAGCACAGCGGCAGGCGGCACTACGTTCTCAACGCCTGTAGCGACCTTCACCACCACCGGCCTCAACGCCTGCAACATCGGTGCGACGACGCCGGGGTCGGGTGCGTTTACGACGGGGTCGTTCAGCGGTCACCTTACGTTAGCCGGGACAACGCTAACGGTAGCCACGTCGACTGCGTGGGATTTTTACACAACACTCGCGCCCAGCCGCGCATACCTTGTGAGCATTGCCGCCGACACTGTAGGGCAAGACGCCCGCTTGCTCGCGTATGTGTTAACGGAGTCAAACGGGACAGTCAGGATTCACGTTCTGGATTCGACGGCCGGGTTCACGCTTTCTGCTCCGACGACCAGCGTGTTGCGAATCACAAACACAACCGGCGCGTCGCAGATAATTACGGCTTCAGTCTTTCGATTGTCTTAGGGATGCGAAGTAAATGGAACCCAACAACGTAACCGTCGATTCCGGCAAGTACACGACGGTGAGATAGAAAATATAAAACAACAGAATACTGCAGCCGTGCAGAGAATTATCCAACTCGAAGCAAGACTTGCAGCAGCTGGTATTAATTAACCCAAAGGAGATGTAATATGCCCCCGAACCAAGGACAAGGACAAGGTGTTTCAATTGATCTGCGTGACTATAAAGAGCGCGCAGCTGCTGGTAATATCACGTTGCAGCGTCTGGGACCTAAAACCTTCCAAATGATTATGGCTCAGTATGATCCCTACCGCGGAGAACCTCTGGAACCTGTAGTTGTTGCACTAGATATAGATAGTATAGATGCTAGTATTAAACAGCAGGAAAAAGTAATTGCAGATGCTAATGCTATGCTAGATAACCTAAATGATCTTAAAGCAGAAATGGATGCTATGGATGCTAGTGGTACTACACTTGCAACTCCTACAGGTTCCGCAGGAACTACTTAACACTACTTAAATGAATGATAGTATTTGGCAGACACTTATAACTAGTTTTTTTACATTTCTAGGACTTAGTATTATAGCTTTATTCCAGTTTAAAACTGCTAAAGCGGTGCGTGAAGGTTCTCAGGAACAGCAACTAGCTGCTTTTAAGGCTAGAGAAGATACTAAAGTAGTAGCTACTAAAGTGAAAGAAGTTGCAGATATAGCAGCAGTTACAGCAGAAAATACTATTGCTCAAAAGGGTTTAACAGCTGCTATAAATGATAAACTAATAGATGTTATTACTATAAGTAAAGCTTCTCAAAGTATTGGAATAGATACACATACATTAGTAAATAGCAATATGGGTGTACAATTAGAATTAACAGCAGCAGTTTCTAAAAGAATAGCATCTATGACTAAAGACCCAGAAGATATAAAAGCATCGCAATTAGCAGATGTTAAGTTAAAAGATCACATAGAAAAACAAGCAGCAGTAGATGAACGTGCAGCAACAGCACCAAATGCGCCACCGGCACCACCTATGGCTAATTAAGATAGAAAGAATCCGGATGAAGAAATGCTTAGTGGGTTTAATAGTAATCGTGTTTTTGGGTTGTGCATC
Organism: Saccharimonadales bacterium (SeqCode); assembly: GCA_046595225.1. Lineage (GTDB taxonomy): Bacteria > Patescibacteriota > Saccharimonadia > Saccharimonadales > OMJO01 > CAZBRC01. Next base: position 3,894 of record JBKJPJ010000030.1, on the reverse strand, counting down.
AATTGGTGTACCAAGCCCGCTGCACGACACTGGCTTCTGCGGCACCGGTAGCCTAAGCTAATGCCAGAGACTCAAGTACTTACGCTAGGGCAGAAACAGCGTAAGTTTACCTACATGATTGCGCAACTGATCATGGAAGCATATCGACTTGGCTACGAACTTACATTCAGTGAAGCTTATCGCACACCTGAACAAGCTAAATTAAATGCTGCTACCGGTGCAGGTATAAGTAACAGTTTGCACACACAAAGACTGGCTGTTGATTTTAACCTCTTCAAAGATGGTGTATGGTTGAAAGAGACAGAAGATCATAGACCGCTGGGTCTGTATTGGGAATCGTTAGGCGGAAGCTGGGGTGGTAGGTTCAGCAGACCTGATGGTAATCATTACAGCCTTGCTCACAATGGAGTTAGATAATGTATCGTCACAACACAATTGGGCCGCCTAGCTTGCTGCAGAATGCTGCTTTTGTTATAGGGCTGCTTTTGCTATCTTTAATGCTGACCAGCTGTAGTCAAGTTAGTCTAACAAAACCGCAGACTACCCGAGAAGGTCTTGTCTACGCATATGCGGGTGTGACTACCGCTCGTAATACTACCGGAAGTCTGCTATCTGCTAATAAAATTACACCCGCACAAGCTAGGACATATCAGAATCTAGCAGACAATGCGCGCAGTGCGCTAGATCTGGGTGATACGTTTCTTGCTAAAGGTGATCAAGGACAAGCTCAGACACATCTGCAACTTGCGCAAAATGTGCTAAATCAACTCACCGCGACACTGGCATTCTACTCAGGAGATAAAAAATGACCAACAACACTTCACAACTGGCCGAGAATATCTTGACCGCAACTCAGATTGCACTTAACGCATTGGCGATAGCGCAAATGGCGAGTTCTATCATCTTGAAAGCGCAACGCGAAGGACGTGATGTAAGTAACGAAGAAATGGCGCAGATGCGTGTAGCAGATGATGTAGCACGAGCAACGCTGGAAGCGCAGATTAAAGCAGCTGAATCAAAAGCGTAGTAGCTGATTGAAGGGATTAAATGGTTGACGGGTTTATTTAAAACTGCGTCAACCATTTACTTCTTCCGGGGGCACTGAACATGAGTAGAGAATATCCACAGGCTACCCCGAGCGGCGATCCTATTCCGTTTGAGATAATCTATCCTTTCGGAGTAATCATACAACCTTTCACAGGCACAGTCAGTGGTTCTGTTACCATTCCAGAAGCTGCTGACTTTCTTGTATTCCGTTGCAACATGCCTTGTATCGTAAGATTTAATGCAGTTGCGGAACAGCCAACTGCGGGAACGCATCTCACAAATGCAGTTTATGTCGATGGCTATGAAAGTATCGTCATTGATCATAATGATGCGGTGACTTTCACTGTTATCAGCGCAATCAGTGGTACAGGCAATGACGGGACATTAGTAGTACAGACGTGCATTAAATACACGGATGTGCGTAAACTCGCACAGTTGCAACGAGCGTAATTAAACTAGAAGTTATTGGAGAAGTTTAATGGCCCAGGATGTAGACATCATTGATCTGCGCCGCAGTTATCTTCCGATTCCCCCGGATGTACTGCCTGTTACGTTGCATAACACGGGCGGAGAAGATAGCCCAGAAGCGCGCATACCTGTTATACCATATGATGGCTATAACTTTATGCCGACGCCGCAAGGCTATGCTAGCTTCTTTGGTATTAATGCTCCGTTAGGCATAGTAAGTTTATTTGGACGACCGTATGCAGCTGCTGTGCCTGCTACTTATGGACCTAGTACTATTGATTACCATGCTACAACAGAACAGTATAAAACTGCAATGGCTGAAAGCTGGTGCGTGAAATACGGCCCAGATTGGTGTACTTGGGAAAGAGTTCGTTTCTCTAAAGATCCTTACTATCCTAATAGCACTGATCTTGAGATAGCGCAATATTACGGTTATGCTACAGTACAAGCTTGGATATACTCAGAAGAGCCTGCTTGGATGAATAGCGCTTTTGGTGTTCCGACAACCTATCCAGGACCAGAACTTACGCCAGCAATCCCAGAGCAGCCGGCAATACTTGGTACAACTGCGGTCGATGATGTGTTTATGATTCAGACACGTCAGTTTGAAAACATTCTTGTTGCGCTATGCGAGGATGGTATTTGGACTAAACGGCCTAATACAACTGGTGGTTGGACACATCTTGTTGTCTTAACCGTTCCTGCAAGCCATAGAGAATGGAGCAAATGCGTTATTGACAACGTAGTGTATGTCTATCGCCAAGCAGAAGCAAGTGTTTGGAATGCAGGCCCAGACAATGAATATACGTTTACTGCAGCCGTGCCTGTAGGTATCAACATGGCAGGTCAGCTTGGTATCTTCAAGGCAGGCGGGCGGTTAGGCTTCTGGGATAGTGAGAATTCCATAGGCTGGTCGTCACTTATAAATCCACTTGACTTTGGGAACAGTGAGCAACTTAGTGGGTTTACGATATTTCAAGACATTGTAGGCCGTATCGTCGTTGTTCTACAACACGGCGACGGTTTTATTGTTTATTGCACAAAAAGTATTGTTCATGTGCAACGCAATGTCAACAGCCCTATGCTATTTCAAGGTCGTAGTATCTACACTAACAATGGAATTAGCTATCGGCATGAAGCTGTCTTTGGTGACCCAGACACACAGCATTTTGCTTTTACTACACAAGGTGTCGTTGAAATCGCTAGCGGGCAAGTGCAAAGTGGAGCACAAGCACAAGCTGTTATGCCAGAGATCAGCACATACTTGAAAGAGCAGCGACAGCCTGTTTATTTGCAAATGCTTAACGGCAGGTATTTGCATTTCCGTGTGCTTGACCCGTACTATAATCAGGGCCGTGTCTCATTCCGTACAGAGCCTTTTGAAGGCAGTATCTTTAGCTGGAGAGCCGCTTCAAAAGCTTTGGCAGCTTGGAACAGTGGTAAAGGTGGCACTCCTTGCCGGGTGCTTAACGCACTTGAAAGCAACATGGAAAGCATCTTCCTCTTCAATGCTTTCGGATACACAAAGAAGACAGATGCTACAACGCCTGCCAGTGTCCGTATCTGGAAAGATCATCTGAATGCAATTATCCCTCATGCAGATCTGAAAGCATATAAGACACACACGCCAGGCTTCTTTGGTGACTATGCTTATTGGAATGATAAATTCGACTATGGCGGCGCTTTTGTTACAGCCATAGACGGCAGCGCAGCCATTGGAATACTGCCCCGCACAGGTTTAAGAGAAGCCCAGAGTCTGCTCAATTACAGTGGCTATATGCTCGTCGAAAACAATGACAAAACATTCTGGGACAAGCAGAATATGGTTTGGCTCACAGAACACCGCTTTCAGCGAGATTTTATGAAAGCAGTGGAGCGTTACGACAATGGAGTTAAAACTACATCTTGGGGGCTTCACTGGTGGAGTAACAGTGCCATGGCGCCTAGCCTTGAGCGCGCTGTAATCCATCATAAGTACGGCCCCTATGTGGATATGCAACAAGACAGTGAAGCTAACACATATTACGGCGCGGCTACTAAAAGTGCCTGGCTTCAACGCAGCTTAATTCGACATGTTTACTTTGAATGCGATGAAGTTATCTACACACGATACAGACTTTCACCTGACTACAATCCTGTTGGTTGGGGTGGGCCAACTTACGCGGGTTGGTATCCGTCATTTGCGCAAGCTTATGCTAACGCTATGGCCAACTTCGCAGGCTTTTGGGGAGTAAGTCCTGACAACGCAATAGAAACCGCTGTTGATGGTTCTGGGCCGTTTATTCATGTATGGCGTACAACTGCGTCGCCTGGTGTTACAGATACTTATTGGAGACCAGAAACGGCATCTGGTATACCCATATCAGGTGCTGTATCTCC
>JBKJPJ010000103.1:0-6248 GCA_046595225.1 Saccharimonadales bacterium (SeqCode) | reverse complement strand
AGCACGTTACTGTCATCATCGTTCCGTGACGCTTTGACGGATTCGAGGTTATACCCAAAAGCTGCCCTAATGCCTTTATAGCGGTTGGCAGCCATGCACATTCCCTGACCGCTGCCGCAAATCAATATACCTCGGGATTGGTGGTCTCCACTGCTAAGAACATCAGCTACAACGCGGGCGGCGAATATAGGAAAATCATCATTTGGGTCCAGCTTGACATCGCCATCGTCGTGAACCTCGTATCCTTCCTGTTTAAGATAATCGATAAGGGAACGGCGGAGTTGATATCCGTGATGGTCGGCTCCGATATAAATACGCATCGATTAATCCTTCTTGTGAGTGCTGTGCTGGATGTTTTGCCCCACATCAGCCACGAGTTCGACTAACCGGTTACTGTAGCCCCATTCATTGTCATACCACACCACAACTTTGGCTAATGTGCCATCTACAACATTGGTCAGCAACAGGTCTACAATTCCCGAATGACTGTTTCCTACATAATCTTTACTGACTAATGGCTCATCACTGACATCTAAAATCCCCTGGAAATACGGCTCTTTGACGGCTTTCTTGAACACTGCATTAATGTCGTCTTTAGTGGCCGGTTTCTTGAGTACCATAGTTATGTCACTAATACTTACAACCGGGCTTGGTACCCGTATACTCAGACCATCAAACTTGCCTTTAAGCTGTGGTAAAGCGAGCGTGACTGCAATAGCGGCGCCGGTGGTGGTAGGCACAATATTTTCGGCCGCAGCCCGGGCTTCGCGCTTGTCTTTAGCTGGTCCATCCTGGAGGGCTTGGCTGGCAGTGTAACTGTGAACAGTGGTCAACATAGCTTTATCTACCCCAAAAGCTTCATCCATAATGGCCATGATGGCAGCCACAGAGTTGGTCGTACAGCTGGCATTGCTTATAATATCGCCAGCGTTTTTTAGCTGATCTTCGTTGGCACCAATCACCAGCGTCTCTACATCGGCACTCTTACTCGGAGCTGAAATAACTACTTTCTTAGCCCCGGCAGTTAAGTGCATGCCGGCGTCTTCGCTTTTAGTAAATCGTCCGGTAGACTCAATGACAACATCTACATTGAGTTGCTTCCAGGGAAGTTGGGTAGGGTCTTTCTCGGCGGTAACTTGTATTTTATCTTTATCTACTATGATGTGCGTGGCATCAAAGCCTACGGTATGTTCATAAGTCCCATAATTGCTGTCGTGTTTGAGTAAATACGCCAACGTATCAGTATCTGTTAAATCATTGATTGCTACGATTTCAAGATCAGATCGCTCATAAGCAATCTTGAAGGCATTACGGCCAATACGCCCAAAGCCATTGATTGCTACTCGTGTTTTCATGTTTCCCTACCCCTAACCATTGATTAGCTTAGCATTAGCATTTCTATTGGTTATTGTACGATTTCAGGCGACTAATCGCAAATACGGTGACCTCCTGTTATGATACAACGATGATTAAGACCCAAACAGGTGGCGGTGTAGTTATTGGCCCGAACAATATGGTTTTGGTAGTAAATCAACACGGATTAGCTTGGTCATTACCAAAAGGTCACATAGAACGTGAAGAATCGGCTCAAGAAGCCGCTGCCAGGGAAATTGAAGAGGAGTCAGGCATAACTAGTTTAAAACTTATTAAAGAACTGGGTAGTTATGAACGATATAAAATATCTCTTACTGGGGGTGACGATACTTCAGAAAAGAAGCACATCACTATGTTTCTATTTACTACTGAACAGACCAAATTACAGCCAATTGATTCGGATAATCCGGAAGCCAAGTGGGTTGAAATAAAAGATGTTGCAAAACTACTAACCCATCTTAAAGACAAGAATTTTTTTGTAAGTATTCAGGAAGAAGTAGAAAAATTTATTCTTTCGCTCGGCTAATGGCCGTTTCTATCTCTTTTTGAGCAGCCGCAGCGTCACCCCATCCGTTGAATTTGACCTCAACACCATTCCAGTCTTTTTTCCAGTCTTTGTAATGGGTATAAAAGTGTTCGATAACCTTTTTAAAGTTTGGCCCGAGATCAGTAACCTCTTTTATATGATCCTTAGAAACATCATCAGCTGCTACGCAGATAAGCTTTTCATCGCCCTCGCCATCGTCAACCATGTTTAGCACACCAATCGGTCTGGCTGGCACTACAACTCCATGAGGAACCGACTCATCAATAATAAGCAGTACATCAATCGGATCTCCATCACCACACAATGTATCTGGCACATAGCCATAATCGGCAGGATATCCCAGCATTGTGGCGTTGACCCTGTCTAAGAAAAGTCGCCCGGACACCTTGTCTATTTCATACTTATTCCGTTCACCTTTTCGTATTTCAATTACCACATTTACGGTAGCGGGGGCTTGGTCGCCATAACTTACATCAGCCATCTGGATTCTCCTTTTTCTTCTTCATTATTGTACACTAAAAGAAATGAATATCATCGGACACCGTGGCGCTGCAGGTTTGGCACTAGAGAATACTGTAGAGAGCATACAGGCGGCCATTAAGGCCGGGGTGGATGCTATCGAACTGGATGTCAGGATTACGAAAGATGGAAAGTTGGTCCTCAGCCATGACCGTAACATATCCCGGGTAAGCAACGCCGATCATCGTATAAGTAAGCATTCGTTGGCGAAGCTTAAAAAGGTGCCTTTGCATAACGGGCAAACTATCGCCACGCTCTATGAAGCCACGCGGGCCGCGGGCGGTACGCCGATTGTTATTGAGGGTAAGGAAAGTGGCTGGGCAGAATCGGTTGCCGATTTTTTAAGCAAACATACGTTAGCCGGTGCTAAAGTAATTTCGTTCAACCACCATGAGCTCTACCGGTTCAAAGAACTTATGCCCAACATTGATGTCTATGCCATTGAGCAGACTAATCCCTTCGAGGTAATCCGGACAGCCCGGCAACTCGGCTTTACGGGTATAGATTTGAACTTCTGGCTGCTGAATCCGGTTACTTATCTAATGGCCCGGCGTTACAACTTAGAAATTATTGTGTATACCGTAAATACTCCTGTTCTGGGTCGTTTCTTAAAGCTGCTGTACCCCAACATAAGTATTACTACGAATGTTCCAGACAGATTGCAGTTTCTACGTAAAAAACGGCGTCGTAACCGATGAAAGTCACTTTTGAGTACTCCGAAGACATCGCTAACCGGATAAAAACGTTTTATTTTAAACCCGAGAAGCCGGTTCATTACTTAGCGGGACAATTTACTGAGATTTATTTACCGCATAATAATACCGATAACAGAGGCGACAAGCGTTGGTTTACGCTATCTTCCTCACCCACCGATCCGTTACTCAGCATCACCACCAAATTTACGGACAAACCAAGTAGCTTTAAGCAGACACTCCTTAACCTAGTACCTGGTACGAACCTGAATTTGGCTGACCCGATGGGTGATTTTGTGTTACCCATAGATCAGTCTATTCGCCTGTTATTTGTAGCGGGAGGGATTGGCGTAACGCCGTTTCACAGCATGATTAAATATTTACATGAAACCGCAGAAAAACGTGATATTGCATTGTTATACTCCGTCAGCTCTCCGGAGGAAACTGCCTTCCAAGAAACATTTGCATCGTATGACATGCTCGTAACATATCTTACGGGTGCCGGACCAGGTAGTGAAAACACTTTGACCAGCGAGCGTATTCTAGCTGCAGCTACTGGCAAAAGACGCATCTATATATCTGGCCCCGAACCTATGGTTGAAAGCTTAATAAAGGAACTCATGCAAAAAGGAATACCTTCCGACCGATTAGTGGGCGATTACTTCCCTGGCTATACCTAACAGTAGTAGTCACTATGTTTTTATTGAAGAAAAGCTTTTGTGGACGGCTTTTAAAGTTGGCTTAATTATTATGCGCTAAATTATTCAGCAGGGTGGCATAGATCGCGAGGTCTTTGGCACCGAACTGCTTGTCGAGTTCTTGACGGACAGCTCCTAAATTGGTATTTACACTAGCCAATGTCGAGCGTCCCTTGGCCGTCAAGATTATGTGTCGGCTGCGGCGGTCGCTGGCTTGAGTCTTTTGCCGGAGCAGACGCATCTTGACAAGCTTGTTACACAGGGCCGTAACTTGTGGCATAGTTACGTCCAGTGCGGTAGCCACAGCTGTCATGCTCAACCCATTAGCCTTGGCAGTTGATGCCACGCTAAGAACCAGCCACTCCATCATGGTCAGGCTAAATTCTTCTAAGCGGCGATTTATGGGCAATCGAATGTTCCGGCTAGCCCGGGTTTGCAGTAGTGATAGTTCAAATAAATTAACTGATTGTGACATAGTTTTTCTCCTTTGAAGGGTTATTTTGATGCTGAGCCATAAGCTCTGTTATTTGGCTGGTGCGTTCTTTGTCCTCGAGATATTTACGAATCCGTAGGGCAGCCGTAGCACCTTCACCAGAGGCGCTGGCGATTTGCATAGTAGCACCGCTACGAACGTCTCCAGCTGCGAAAACACCTGACATAGTAGTCTCTAAAAAGTCATTGGTTTTTATCATACCAATTTCATCGAGCTCGACGGGACTGTTTTTAAGGAATTCGGTATTGGGTTTAAGGCCCACAAAAACAAAGACACCGTCTGTAATAAACTCTACTTTCTTACCCTGAGAATTGGCTGTACCTATCACCTTTACAACCAACCCATCTTCTCCAATTATTTCATCTGTAGATGTATTCATATGGACGGTGATTTTATCAAAGTGTTTTTTGAGTTCTTCTTGTAAAATATCTGATGCCCGGAATTTGTCACCTCTTACCAAGAGGTCAATATGGCTGGCAAAGCGTGTTAAAAACATCGCTTCCTGCAATGCCGAATTTCCCCCGCCAACCACTACTAAGCGCTTGTCCCTGTAAAATGCACCGTCACAGGTAGCACAATAGTGCACACCGCGCGCATAATATTCTTTTTCTCCCGGTACTCCTAGTTTTTTGTAGTCACTGCCGGTGGCAATCAGCACCGCCTTAGCATTCATTTCGCCGTCAGTAGTATCGAGCTTTATGACATTGCCGTCTGCAGTAAGTGATAGGACTTCGCCTAAGCGGATATCGGCTCCAAAGCGTTCTGCCTGAGCCTGCAAAGCTCCGGCCAACTCCAATCCGGCTAATCCTTTAGCAAAACCCGGGTAATTATCTACCCAGTCGGTGACTGCCGCTAAACCGCCAATTACGCCTTTTTCAAATAATACAGTCTGGATATCTTCACGGGTGGTATAAATAGCTGCGCTCAACGCCGCTGGACCGGCCCCTATCATTACTACATCATGTGTTTCAATTTCTTTCATGGTTACCCTTAGTATATGTTGTTTCACTCCAAGATTAAAATATTAGGTTGTATCGGTTAGCTCGATCGTCAATACAAATTTCAAGCAGTTAACGGGGATAATTTCCCGTACTTACTTTAACCAGATAATTAGTATTATTATGTAAATTAATTCACAGCAGGAGCAAGCCTGGCTAAGTTATAACCAACTACGACTTCACGGCTGTCATCCTGTTTAGTAACTACCGTAATAGGCACGGATAAAGCCCCACTTAACTCAAAAGCCTCTTTTTGCCTAACGGGATCATTATCTAGATTAACCTCATCATACGTAAAACCTTTGGCAGTTAACCACTTCTTAACCATGCCGCAGTATCCGCAAGTATTGGTAGTAAAGATTGTTATATTTTTAGGCATTATAGTGACCCCTCATTTTTTAGTATTTATTAATTATGGTTTTTAAAATATCTAACCGTTAAGTATCTCGTTTCGGCCCTATGGTTTTTTCACCGAGCAACTTAAACTCACTTTAATTTTAGTTAACTGGTAGATAATTTGGCTACAGACATAAGTCTACTCTAGTGTTTATGCTTAAGTCAATACCCCCACATATTGTGTTTTTTACCTTTTTTTGACCATATTGTAACAAAATCCTAGGCGGCTAAACAATCTGTCCCAATACGACTATTTTCCGATTTTAACAAGCTGGATATCAAAGACTAAATCGGCATTGGCGGGAATATTTGAGCCTGACGGTGGGTTTGCGCCATAAGCTTCGGCAGCAGGAATAAGCAAACGACGTTTACCGCCGGCTTTCATGCCGGGAACTCCATTTGTCCAGCCTTTAATAACTTGGTCCAAAGGAAAAGACACGGGGTTACCGGTATCTAATGAACTTTGGAAGATAACACCAGTGGCAGCAACGGCACCGGTGTAATGAACGGTGACCGTCTCACCAGGTTTAA
>JBKJPJ010000049.1:0-5608 GCA_046595225.1 Saccharimonadales bacterium (SeqCode) | reverse complement strand
CAGGACGTCACGGTCGTGGGTGATAACAAGCATAGCTTCATTGGCCGCTTTCAGCCACTTAATAAAGCCAGCTTTGGCGACATAGTCCATGTGGTTAGTAGGTTCGTCTATAAGTATTATGTGCATGTTGGCAACTTGGACTTTTATAAGTTCCACTAGGCGCAACTGCCCACCGCTCAGACTGCTTATTTTACGGTTAAAAATATCTCTGGGGAGTTGGTATGCATCCAAATAACTTTCTATAGTATTTTCAATCTCAAAATAACCAAGTGAAATAAATCGCTCCAGTGCATCACTGTAAGTGTTCATTTTTCTGGGCTGTGAACCCATAGTGGCAGGATAGGTGTCCAGAATGTGTTTTAATTTTGTAAATTCGGGTAAATCCCCCAACACGTACTCGAGCATCGTAAATTCACTGTGTTCGTGATGTTCCTGGCGTGAACTGATCAAGGTCATGCCCTTTTTGATGTACACTTCACCGGCGTAGTCTTTATCTACGCCGCTAATAATGTCGAGCAGCGTTGTTTTGCCGACCCCGTTCCGACCAATTAATCCTACTTTTTCGCTTTTATTAAGGCTCAGCTCTAAGCCGTGGTACAGCTCATCGGCACCAAACGACTTAGAATCTATCTTCACATCAAGTATCATAGCCTCTTAGTCTAACAGGGTTGGCTACAAAAGATACAACGCCAAAGCCAGCGGTATGGTTAATGGGTTAACTAAGTTCTAACACCCTTTCCATTCAGTATCTTTTTTGTCTCTTGAGTACGATCAATCTGAATAACCATTTGAATATCGTCTTCACTACCTTAAAAAATAAGATTTAATAGTATGGTAAGCAAAAGACTAAACGCTAAACTTACTATTAAAGGCCACCAAAAAAACTTAACGATGACCTTGCCGTCTTGGCCTAATTTGTTATTGGGTCTGTGGGCCATCTGTTTTATGACGAAACATTTTGACTATCGCAAGTAAGATTACTGCACCAATAATCGCGACCAAGAGACTTCCAATGTTGAAACCCTGTACGTCGCCACCTGTTAACGTGCGCACTACAAAACCGCCTATGAACGCTCCTATAATTCCAACTATGATGTTACCTAAAGCACCTTGCTGTTCGTTAGTCTTCATGATTATGGACGCGATCCATCCAGCCAACGCTCCAAAAATTATCCAAGCTAGTATATTTATCATATTTCCCCCTTAAAATTAAGTTATTATATATTTAGCTTATACCTATAAACTAAACAATTTTGTAAATTTTTTCGCTAAAAACTGATTTTTTTAAATGCTATAGTTTGATATTTTGATGCAGAACAACTGTCGCAGTTATATTTGTATTAACAGATAGGGGAATGGCCTTGGCTACTACGTAATGCCTCAGCCAATTTGCTGTATTGCCCAGCTATTGCCTGTTGGATCGTTAAAGTATGCATACCGTTTCCAAGCTCAATATCATTGATAGTTTAAGGCTTAAAACGTTGATATAAAAATCTTTACTTTTTTTCAAATCCTTACTTGGCAAGAGAATTAGTTCTAGTTTCATTTCTATTTACTCATCATAACAAATGGATTGTCATTCGTTGCGTTGTGCAAATATCTCTTGGGTACCGCGCATAAAAATTTCGGCCATTTTGGGACCCACGCCATGGAACTCTTGAAGCCTTTTCGAAAACTCTTCTTCATTAAGACTGTTGTCGAGCATCAGAAATAATGATCCCTCATACAAGCGAATCAGTCGCTCCATGCACAATTGCAATCCACGAGCTGTCACATGTTGATAGTGGGTATATCCTCCTTTATGTAGAACCCTCGCGAGTTGGTGCTCGGTTGACTGCACGATTCCCCAGGGTGTATCTAATTTCTTATCGATAAATATCCGCCAAGTTGCCACTGCTACATCTGATTGTATCGGCTTACCAAAAAGATAACACAGCAGAAACCAGCGGAACATATCAGTATCTCTCGAAAGAACATCGAGGTCGAATTCTTCAGCTGAATGCACTGGACGTGGTAGACGGGGCATAAAACTCATTATACGAGGCTTCCATTAAGAATATGCGGCCAAATCGTAAACCACACAAATGCTCCTAGACAGGCTGGGAGTCATTTTTGGTGCACTACATGAGTAATAATTTACACTCTTTCACTAGTGAGATAGCCCGTTGGAGAGAAGAATTAAGCTTGCCGTATCAGGAGTATCTACTAGGTAAGTGAGTGGTGGGAATTACACCTATGTACCGACTTGATTTAGTGCAAACTCTACACACTAATGGAACTAATTAAGCAATTTAACATTGCCGGAGCAATATTTTAGTAGGCTTTTGTGGCGCCGTCTTCTTGTGCTTTTTCAGCATTGTCTTTAGACATCATTGCACATACAGTTGTCCCACATTTTTCGTGCTTCCCTTTGGCCATGAAGCCGCCTTTTGCAGTTTGATGAATTGCTGGTGCTGATAGTTCAACGCCTTTTTCCTTACATTTAACGCAGTATCCTGTAACCATGTCTGTACTCTCTCTTTTTAGTCTAATAAATATGTTGACTTACATTCGCAATTATATCAATAAGCGACACTAATGACATCTTTTTATATGAACAAGCTTAAAAATCGGCGCAAAGTCAGTACATACCGTACCTTTTACATTATTGAAGTCAAGTAAGGCTGAAGGGAGGATACTTATCTGTTACGAGCATAAATGCATAGGCATCAACACGAGTACTCCACCGGCCAACTCCCACTACAAATTCAAACAGGCTTTCTGGATAACGACCCGTGAGCAAAATGGCAAACCAGGCAATTATTGTTGCGCCCATTGCTGCCAGGAACAACACAAACAGAACAAGGTAATGCGGGATAGCTAAGAGCCACTTTACCAGTGGTAACCAACGATTCAAATCTGCTTTAACGTTGGGATAATCAAAATCGAGCTGTACTGATTGCTTATCTGTAGCAGAAGGATAGCGGTCCGTTAGTAGGAAAAGGTAACTTCCAATGCGTGAAGTAAATCTTTTTAGCTCTAGAGAAAAATCAAACCACCATCGAGGATAACTCTGTCGAAATAAAATCATAAGTGCAGTAGCGGCTGTTAAGCTAAGGCCAATGCTGGCTCCATTCCCTGAAAACTCACTTCCCGCTTTGTTCATGGATTCTCCACCGCCTGACGCAGTAAGTATACTCAGCAATAATACAACAGGTATGCACCATACAATACGTAACAGAGTAGTCAATCTATCATGCTTTTCTAGATACTTAACATCAAATGTTGCCGGATACGTTTCTTTTGATAATGCCATGCTAGGATCTCCTTTAAAAATATCTTAAAATTTTTGAATCTTGCGCATAACTTTGCTAAGAAAGCTTCTAGGTGAAGTGTAGTTCAATTAACAATAAATTGATACGAACTAATACAGTTCCGCGCTTCTAAAGCTAGTCAAAACTATTAAACACCTATGCTTATTATTGTTCGTGTCAATAAGTACTTGTTATAATTTTGCTATGAGTAAAATTACTACCGTAGATGAATACATAGATACCCAGCCTCAAGAAGTGGCTGACAGGCTATCTGTTATTCGTAAATTATTCCATAATCTTGTACCCAATACCAAAGAATCTATACGCTATGGATTGCCGGCATTCACGGTAGGAAAATATTGGCTGTATCGCATCAAGTGTTTTAATACTATTCGTCGGAAAATGCTAAATGCTTATCCTTAGTTTGGTACAATGATCTAATGCGCGACACTGTTGTCAACTATGCTACTATATTCGCTTTTTTTGTTGCTTGTGCCGACCTTGTCATACAAATTAGACACCTGAATAAACGCAAATCTTCCCATGATATTTCTTTACTTGGTGCTGCCATGCGTTTCTTCGCAGTAAATGTATTGCTCATCAAGTACTCTTTACTGAAAGATCCTTTCTTAATATTTGGTCAGGCTGCTTTCAATGTCTTACTTGGAGTTTATACTTTCCAAATAATAAGATATCAAAAGGGTTTTAAAAGAAAGCGCCGTAGGAGCAAATAAAAATCAACGCGTTGTCGATCAGACAATGAGGATTTGTGTTGTGGAAGTACTGTTACATATTCCACCAGCGTACCTTCTAGTCAAGAAGTAGGGGAGTTATTGGTAAAAATCATTGGCTTATCAACTCTACTGATCATAAAGGATACTTCCTCGTTCATATTGACAGGTCTTAATTCAATTTCTGGGTGACTTACTTGAAATACCCTAAAGACCTCATCGGCAAATCCCTGTCCGACCGTTGGAACGCTATCAAAATCTAAGACAATTCTCCTAAATTTATCCAAGTCAACTAATAGACGCTTTGCTTGTGAACGTGAAATATACTCTGCGTCCTCCTTGTAAAGTTTTACTTTAATTTCAGTTACATCAAAGTCGGTTCCTTCGGGATCAACTTGGTACTTTCTAAATATAGACCCTAAGTCACGCTTAGAATCACGAACAATAGTGAATTCAATGGTACTGCCCCGAACCCCTTTGTTAGTTCTCTCGACAAAAATGTCTGGAATTGTATTATCCACTCTTAACCTGTATCCATAGCTTTCTATCACAAATAAGTCAGCTGCTCGTGAAGTGAAGAAAATGCCTTCTCCCGTATGCCCTTCTTTTTTGGTAGTAACTTTGCCTTTGGTCAGATCTTGAATTGCCTCAAGCTCATTTGCCAGCTTTCGTTGAGTCATTACATTTTTAAAAACACCAATTCCGCTATCAGACACCTTAAAACCAATCCTATCAGGTCCAGCATTTATCCCTACGACAATTCCTTTTGACTGCGAGTGTTCCATTGCGTTATTTAGCATTTCGGTAAATCCATAACTCATAATATGACCAACGTTATTGGGTAAATTCTGCAAGCCAGCAGTTTTGGATTTAAAGTCAGCATAAACCCGGTCTTCATCAAGTGCCTTATTGTTACTTAATCGAGTAGAAATACGTTCTGAAAGTTTTTCGGCCTCTTGAGGAAGAGCATACCTTGTCCAGCGTCCTTTCCCCATCTTCACTAGTTGCTGCTCTTTTACCAACTCATTCACTAGCATAGACACGTACTGCCTGGTGGGGTGTTCTTTAAGCTCATGCTTAACATCCTCAACAGAAAATGTCCTGTGGTGCTTAGCTAAGAATAAGATCTCTTTTTTCATACTTACGGACATATGGTTTACCTTTCTATGTCTACTACTATTTTACTCTATGTAAACTCTATGTCAACCTTGCTTTTTTTCTTGGTAATTCACCCTGTACTCATCTATGTAATGGTCTATGTAAACTTCTATGTAAACCTCCTGTAATTGTCTATGTATTCTTAAACCGCTGTGATATAACCCCGATAAAAAGAAAACCGATCCTTTCTGATCAGTTACGTCGCACAAAGTTTATTGTACCTTTTCTTAACGGTATGGAATTTGTCATATTTAATGTCTTATTGGTGCCATTCAACATACATAACTCAACTGGCTGATACTATTACGAGCAGGGCGATTGAACTACAGGAGGACTACCATTTTAAAGACTTGGTTGAGGAGTTCCAGCTCAGTGGTGAACTTCTAGTCGCTTAGCTACAGGCTGTTTAATGGGTAAACCCATTTT
>JBKJPJ010000106.1:0-3179 GCA_046595225.1 Saccharimonadales bacterium (SeqCode) | reverse complement strand
CTACAAACTCAAGGCACCGGCACCTTGGGCATTGGTAACAATGCTGTAGCTCAGAACATAGCTATAGGTAACTTAACAGGCGCTACTGGTGTAACAGTACGTGTCGGAACAGGCAACTTCTCACTAGATGGCGTCACTAACTCTACCTATAACTTTGGTGCTAGTACTACTACCGGAACTATCCTTATTGGTGGTACGGCTCAGACAGGCAACATAACTCTAGGTTCATCATCTGGTACTAATTCTGTACTAATAGGAGATGGCGCCGGGGCCACTACAGTAAACATAGCTGCTAATGCCGCTACAGGTACTGTAAACATCGCTACAGGAACCGGAGTACAGTCAGTAAACGTTGGTACTGGTGGCACCGGAGCCAAAACCGTAACCGTAGGTTCTACAGCCAGCACTAGTACATTAACCCTACAATCAGGCAGTGGTGGCATAGTTATCCCAGCATCACTAGCAGGAACAGTTAACACATCTACCTACCTGTGTCGTAACAGTACCAACCAACTAACAACATGTCTTACCACTGGCACAGGTGCAGCCTTTGTACAGGGGGGTAATAGCTTTGGGGCCTTGGCAACTCTAGGTACAGGCGACGCCTTTAACTTAGAACTCAAAAACGCGGGCACTACACGACTTACCCTAGACCAAAGCAACAACGCCTACTTTGGCAACGCTGTCACAGCCGCCACTCCTTCTAACTTTACCCTCCAATCCACCGGCGGAAGCACCGCCGGAACGGCCGGGGCAGCCTTTACTCTAAAGGGTGGTGCAGGTACAACCACAACCACAGGTTCTGCCGGTGGGGCATTAAGTCTACTTGGTGGTAATGCAGGTGGAACAGCTGGTGGAGCAGGTGGAGCAATACTACTGCAAGCTGGTGATGCTTCTGGTACTAACGTAGCTGGTTCTACAACAACCATAGCTGGTGGTAGAGCCACAGGAACTGCAGCCACAGGCAACATAATCTTCCAATACGCCCCAGCCGGAGCAAGTAGCGCCACGCTACAAACACTTGCAACAGCTTGTCTAATAAGTGGAACAAACGGAAGCCTAAGTTGCCCTGGAGCCGGAGCCAATAGCGAGAGGTTTGGAGCAGGAACGACGGCAGGAGCAAACAGTGTATCTTTGGGAAATGGCGCTACATCTACAAACTCTGGAATTGCCATTGGCTATAACTCAAACGCTGGTGCAGGTGTTTCAGTTGCAATTGGAAATGGTGCCACAACAACAGCTGGCGACGCTACTGCAATAGGAAATGGTGCCACAGCTAATTCACCTAATGGTACGGCAATTGGTAAATCGTCTAGTGCTGGCAGTGGCAGTACGTCCTTAGGCGGTAGTGCAACATCTATAAATAATGGAGTTGCTATTGGCTACAACTCTAATTCTGGTGCTGGTAATTCAGTAGCAATAGGTACTACCGCTACAACTACTGCGGGAGACGCCACTGCAATAGGTAATGCCGCTACTGCTTCTGCAACCAGCACAACAGCAATTGGCCAATCGACAAGTGCAACATTTACTGGATCTATTGCTATTGGGCGAAACGCAACTACAACTGCGACAAACCAATTAGTTATTGGTTCAAGTGATATCTATTCTTCTTATATTTCAAATGCTTACTTCGGCAACGGTGTCACAGCATCTACACCACAAAACTTCACTTTGCAGTCTACTGGTGGTAGCACCGCCGGAACGGCCGGGGCTAACTTTACCTTGGCTAGTGGTGCTGGTACTACAACCACAACCGGTTCAGCTGGTGGCAGCTTAACCCTTCAGGGTGGTAATGCTGGCGGTGACGGCTCAGTCGCCCGAGACGGTGGTGATGTATTCCTGGCTGGTGGCACAGCTACTGGCGCAGGAATCCGTGGTGATGTTATATTGCAACAATCTGGTGGCAATGTAGGAATAGGTGATGCTAGCCCTGTTGGATTGTTTACAGTTGGAAGTGGTGATAAGTTCCAGATAGACACGAACGGTGATATAACCACAGTTGCTGGCGAAAACCTTGTGATTAACACTGGCACCACCGGTACCATTACTATCGATACTGGCACCACCGGTGCGGTTAGCATTGCTACTGGTGCGAACGCCAAAACGGTAACCATCGGTAACACCACTGGTGCCACTGGTGTAGTTATCAATACCGGCACTAACGGTGTGGACATAGGCAACAATGCCAACGCCAAGACAATAAACATAGGTGGTGTGACCAACAGCGGTACAGATACTATCAACATCGCCACCAACTCTACCGCAGCTGATACCATAGCAATTGGTAACTCTAACGCCACTACCATAGGTACATTCACCGGTGGAGCCTACAGTGTCAACATCCGTAACACTGGTGTTGGTATAAACGCCACAGCACCTACAACCGGTACAGTAGACCTATTCTTTGGCAACGGTGCCAACCGAACGGTCAATATCAATCAGGCAAGTTCTGGTGTGGGTAATAACCTAACGTTAGCTGCCGGTCAGGGCGCCAGCGGTCAATTGGGCGGTAATCTATTGCTCCAAGCCGGTGCCAATGGTACAGGTGCAGGAGCTGCCGGATCAGTAATAGTCAAAGCCAACGGAGGCAACACCACTACAGCGTTCCAAATACAGCTAGCCGATGCATCGGCATTATTTACAGCTGATACTACTAATAAAATAATAAAAATAGGTACAGGCACCCCAGCAACCATCACTTCAGGCACCACTGGCGCACTATTTGTCAGCAACGGATTTGAACTACTAGGACGATTATTGATCGGTACAACTACTGATGGAGTGGATACCAACAGTGGCCAGGTTAGATACGCCGGTACTTACCGCAATACAAAAGCAATCACCCTTAACCCAGAATACCTAGGCGCTACACTAACCGGTGACGGTGTCACCAACGTTGGTACTATGACATCTGATTTCTGTAGCGGTACCAGCCATCTAAACGTTCCTTCTACTAGCAACCCCTGTGGTGCAACAGAAGAACACAGCTATTACGCTTGGAGCGCACAGGCAACCAACGACTACGACATCTATGTTCGTTACCAATTGCCAAGTGACTTTGACGGCTGGAACAGCAACACATCTATTCAAATGTACGGCTGGCGCACAACTGCTACAGAAAAGGTAGAACTAGCTATGTTCCACGCTGCTGGCACTCAGTGCGGAACAACAACAGA